>JABDQU010000251.1 GCA_013042105.1 Boseongicola sp. | reverse complement strand
GAGCAGACAAACAAAAAACCAAACAGGTGATCAAATGACTTTTCTAAAAATGGCAGTGGCGGCCACAGCGCTTGTCGCCCTAGGTGCGTGCACAAACGCGGACCGTTTCGGACCCGGCGGCGGTGGTGCTGCGGGTGGTGGATTTGGTGCGGATGGAGGCATCGCGGGCAGCGTGAATGATCCGACGTCTCCGGCGTTCTTCAACGAGACAATCGGCGACCGGGTGTTGTTCGCGGTGGACCAATCGACGCTGAGCCCGGAGGCTCAGGCGGTTTTGGATCAGCAAGCGGTTTGGTTGATGCAGAACACAGCTTATCGCGCCTTGATCGAAGGTCACGCGGATGAGCAGGGCACGACGGATTACAACCTTGCCCTTGGTGCGCGTCGTGCCAGTGCAGTGCAGAACTATCTCATCTCGCGCGGTGTCGCGCCGAACCGGTTGCAGACGATCAGCTACGGCAAAGAGCGTCCGATCCAGATTTGTTCGGACGAGACCTGCTATAGCCAGAACCGTCGTTCTGTCACAGTGATTACCGCGGGCGCGGGCGTCTAAGGAGCAAGCGTAGCATGCGTTGGATTATGATTGCCGCAGTCTTCGCCATGGCCTCACCGGCCGTGGCGCAGGACCGTGACCAGACGCTGGCGGATATCCGTCAGGAGTTGTCGGTGCTGTTTGTTGAGATGCAAAAGCTGCGGCGGGAGTTGTCGACGACGGGGGGTGTGAACACCAACCTCGCAGGCACGAACGCTCTGGAACGCATGGATGCGATGGAGGCTGAGCTTCAGCGTCTGACGGCGGCGAACGAGGCTTTGACCAACCGTGTAGACCGTGTGGTGTCGGACGGGACGAACCGGATCGGTGATCTTGAGTTCCGTCTTTGTGAGCTTGAAAGCAGCTGCGACATTGGAAGTCTGGGTGACACGCCAACTCTAGGGGGCGGGGCATTGCCTGCCCCGGTTGCGCCTCAGCCTGTGGCTCCGGTTGAAGATCCGACGGGTGGAGTTGAGTTGGCGGTTGCTGAGCGCGACGATTTTGATCGCGCAAAGGCGTCCTTTGATGCCGGCAATTTCGAGGTGGCCGCAGAGCAATTACAGCGCTTTACCGACACGTATCAAGGTGGGCCTTTGACCGGGTTGGCGCATTTGATGCGAGGAGAAGCTTTGCAGAATCTGGGGCTGACGTCCTCGGCAGCGCGGGCTTATCTTGAAAGTTATTCCGGGACTCCGAACGGGCCGACCTCGCCTACGGCTCTGCTGAAGCTGGGTGTCGCGCTGGATGGGTTGGGGCAGACGTCTGAGGCCTGTATTACGCTGGGGGAAGTCACGTTACGGTATCCCGACACGGAAGCTTCGATTGAGGCGCAGGCCGCGCGGGCGTCGATGGGCTGCGTGTGAGCGGAGACGGTTTTGTCAGTGATGAGGCGCGCACCAACTGGCTGAGACATGCTTGTGAGTGGAGTTTTTTAAGCGCCCGGCCAAAGCGGTTGGGCGTTGCTGTTTCCGGCGGCAGTGACTCGATGGCCTTGCTGGACCTGATGGTTTGGCATGGCAAAGAAAAGGGCTTTGAAGTTCTCGCGGTTACGGTGGATCACGGACTTCGGGCAGAGGCAAAGGAGGAGGTGGCGTTAGTTGCTTCGTTTTGCGCCAAGCGCGGTATCCCGCATAGTGTCGTTAATTGGGCTTGGGATGGTGCAGGCAATTTGCAGGGCAAAGCGCGGAAAGCTCGGTATGAGTTGATTTCCGCATGGGCTGAGCGGAAGGGCGTCGATGTGGTTGCGCTTGGTCATACGCAGGACGACCAGGCGGAAACTGTTTTGATGCGGATGGCGCGGCAGTCGGGCGTGGATGGGCTTTCGGGGATGCCGCGCAGGTTTGAACGGCATGGGGTAACGTGGATCAGGCCGTTCCTGTTTGGATTGGGGCGTTCGGAGCTTCGGGACTATCTAAAGAGCCATGACATTCGCTGGTGTGACGATCCTTCCAACGAAGATGACACCTATGAACGTGTGCGCGCGCGTCGTGCGGCGGCCTGTCTTGCGGAGATCGGAATAGACAGCAACACGCTTTGGACGGTCGCTTCGAATGCTCAGTCGGCGCGGTCTGCTCTGGAC
>JABDQU010000249.1 GCA_013042105.1 Boseongicola sp. | reverse complement strand
GAAGGGACGGTTCGTCTTTGGTGCAGTGATTTCGGCAAAACCGGCTTTGGCGAGGGCCGCGCTTATCTCAGAAATGCTGCGGGTGCGGCCTGTGTCCATCGCCAGTGTATACACGGCGAAATAGGCGTCTCCGGCTTTGGTGGGCGTTGCCCCGCCGGTCATGGGTTCTGAGATGATGATGCGCCCACCGGTCGGCAAAGCGTCATACGCATTGCTTAAAAGTTTAGCGATTGTGTCGTCTGCGTGGTCGTAAAGAACCCGGACCAGCGAGATCGTATCCGCGCCTGATGGCAGCGATTCGTCGCGAAAGGAGCCCGGGCGAATCGCTACGCGGCTTGAGAGATTCGCATCCCGGAAAGTCTGGTCAGCGGTCGCGACAACGGCGGGCAGGTCGAACAGTGTCGCTTGCAGGCCGGGGGTTGTTTTGAGGGCATGGCGCAGGAAAGCGCCGGTGCCGCCGCCGACGTCCATCAGGTGTTTGGTGTCTTTGAGCGGCAGGGCTTGCAGGGTTTCTTCAGCGACGAGCGTTTGGCTGTCGGTCATGAGCTGGGAGTAACGCTGCGCGGTGTCGGGATCGTCGGCGGCCCCTGCCCCGAAAACGTAAGGCCAGAAGCGAGCAAGCTCGGTTTCGGTTTCGCCGCGAAAGAAGGCGGCAGGATCGGCGAGGTCGCGGTAGAGGACATCGTGGTGGCGGATCATGTCGGCGAGACCGGGGACACCAGTGAGCGCTGCGCCTCGTCGGGTGAGGTCGTAGGCGTCGTCCTTGAGGCGCAAGAGGCCAAGGGCGACGGTGGCATTGAGCGCGACGCGGAGACGGTCGGGCGGAACTTGGGTTGTTACGGCGAGATCATCGAGGGTGGCGGGGCCATTCATCAGAATGTCGAGGACGCGGAATTCGATGAGGGCGCGCAGGGCTTGGGAGTGGACGAACCCGGCCATGAGGTCGAGCATGGCCTCGCCTTCATTGCGCGTAATGGCGCGCGTCAGTGGGAAGCGTGCCGCCCAGCTTTGAAAGGCGCGCGAGGCGGCGAGGTTCAGGAATTTCTGACGGAAAGTTGAGCGGCGCGGTTTTTGCTTGGAGCCTGCGAGGCCGATATCACTCACCGGGAACGGTGGGGTTCAGGCCAAGGTGGCGTGCCGGTTCGGGGATGATTTTCTCGGCTGTGGCCTGCACCATAAGGGCGAGGCTGGCCTCACCGGGGCAAGACGGGATCGAGGAAATCGCGCCTGACAGGATATTGCGCAAACGCCGGGTTGCGCCGTCGACGCCAAGTTCCGTGACCGCGTTGGGGCGACCGTGGAGGTCGTCCTGTCCGACAGGTTTGCCAAGCGTGGTTTCGTCCATCAGCGCGTCGCGCAGATCGTCCGCAACCTGAAAGGCTTCGCCGATGTGGGCGCCAAGTTCGACCCAAGGTTCGGGATCCTGACCGCCTGCAATGGCGCCCATTTCGGTGGCGGCCATAAAGAGCGCGCCGGTTTTGGCGAGGTGGTAGGCGGAGAGGTTCACTTCTTTTTCGCTTTCCCAACCCTGCCCGGCGCAGATGCCAAACGGCATGCCGGAGCGTTTGGTGAGCGTCATGATCAGATCAAGGGCGGCTTTGGGATCGGGATGACCGGCGCGGGCGATGGTTTCGAACGCAAGGATAATGAGGCTGTCGCCCGTGAGAACGGCGAGCGGTTCGTTGTAGGCTTTGTGCACGGATGGTTTGCCGCGCCGGGTGTCGGCATCGTCAAAGCTGGGCAGATCGTCGTGCACGAGGCTGGCGCAGTGCATGATCTCGAGCGCGGCAGCCGCGGCATCGGCCATCATCGGGTGCTTGTCGCCGCAGGCCATTGCGACACTGAGGCAGATCGTTGGACGGATGCGCGCGCCACCGGGTGTCACTGCATATTCAAGCGCCGTGCCAAGTTGCTGCGGCGCGGGGTCTGCGCCCGCTTCACGGATAGCGGCCATTAGCGCTGCATCGATCCGGGTCTTGAGCGGCATTTGCGTTCCTTCCGACAAGTGTCATCAAATAATGACATCTATAGTGTAAACTATACTGGACAGTTGCCTGTCATGAGTCAACAATCAACCGATGTCTGGAAAAACTTCACATATCGTTATCATTGGTGCCGGAATGGGTGGGCTGGCGACAGCTATTCGCGTGGCCAGTGCCGGATATGGTGTGACGCTGCTAGAAGCGGCGGATGGACCCGGGGGCAAGATGCGCACGGTGCCGTCTGGCGCGGGGCCGGTAGATGCAGGGCCAACCGTGGTCACGATGCGTCATCAGTTCGATGCGCTGTTTTCATTGGCGCGCGAGGATATCGCGGATCATGTGACGCTTGAGGCCGAGCCGTTGCTGGCGCGGCATTGGTGGCCGGATGGGTCATCTTTGGATTTGTTCGCCGACATCGATCAGAGCCGCGCGGCGATTGCGGAGTTTGCGGGCACACGGGAGGCGGATGCCTTTGCTGCGTTTTCGGCGCGGGCGGCGCGGTTGTTTGAGGCGTTTGAGGCTCCGATGATGGAGGCCCCTGCCCCGACGCTTGGGAAGATGACGGCGGCGGTTTTGCGTCAGCCTGCAATTATTCCCGACATGGGGGCATTGCGGTCTTTGGCCGGGGAGTTGAAGCGGACGTTCAAGGACGCTCGGTTGCGGCAGTTGTTCGGGCGGTATTCGACCTATGTGGGCGGGCATCCGGCGCAGTCTCCGGCGATACTGCAGCTTATCTGGCATGCGGAGGCGTCGGGCGTTTGGCGCGTTCAGGGCGGCATGTCGAAACTGGCCGAGGCCTTGGCCGGGTTGGCGGAGCGGATGGGCGTCGACGTGCGCTATGGGGCGCCGGTTGAGCGGATTGAAATGCAAGACGGGCGCGCGGC
>JABDQU010000165.1 GCA_013042105.1 Boseongicola sp. | reverse complement strand
CGCGCATACCAATGACTACTGGGGTCTGACAATTCAGGGCACGTGGGTTCATGTGCATGAAGATGGCTCGGAGACGGCGACGACGGCGGGGGATCATTCACTTGTCGAGGGTGGCGTGTTTCACGCGGATCGCTGTGACGGGGAAGAGGTTTGCATCGGGCTTTTGGACTTCGACGGCATTCGGGATGCGATTTTCCCGGAGTAACGCTGGCGTATTTGCCGAAACCTGAGAACCAAGACGATGGGGACTGACATGAACGATCTGACGATTTCCAATCTGGGGCTTTTACTTTCGATTGTGCCGGTTTTGGTGCACGGCGTTGAGCTGTTGTTTCCAATGCAGGCGCGGTGGGTCGTGAACTGGGTCTTGCCGTTCTTTGGGCCGGCCCTGCCGCGTCGTTCCACGTCTTTGGGGGGAAGCGATCAGCTTGCCATGCTGGATGCCGCCCTTGCGGCGGCACCAGTGGAGAAAAAGCGGGCGGGGCAGGATTATGTGTTCCTGCTGTTGTTCGAGCAGCGGCAGGGCGCGCTGTGTTTCGCCGCGATTGCCTTGGGCGCTGTGTATGGGCTGACGCTGGGGGTCGCGGACCGGGATGCTTTGCACTTTGTGTTTGGGATTGTGGCGGTTCTGATGATGTTGGTGAATACCAATCAGGCGGGGCTGCCGGGATTTGGAAGCCATCCTAAGGTGTCGACCAACGGACGACACGTGGGGTTTGTTTTTGCACCGTTCTGGGCTGTTGCCGCTTTGGCGAACTGGTGGGGGTTCAGCGCGGCGCTGGGCTAGCCCGGTTAGCCAAGCTCGTTGCTTGGGATGATCGGGAAGAACTGTCCTGTTGACCAGAGGCCGAACCAGCGTGTTCCGTCGACGTCGTGGTGTGCGCCGATATCGACGAGGCGGTAGAAGCTTTTGCGGTCGATGAGGGCTTCGAGGTTGGCGCGGATCAGAATGTATGGGCTTGGCTCGCCTGTTTCGGGATCGCGTTCGACACGGATGGGATTGTCTGCGCTGGCTGTGGCTTTGTCTCCGAGGTTTGTCTCGAACGTGAGGCTTTGGTCGGGGCCGGTGCCGGTTGCTGTAAAGTCCACGGCGACGAAGGGCGCGTCATCAACTTGGATGCCGACTTTTTCAACGGGCGTGACGAGGACGTAGCGGTCGCCGTCTTTTCGAAGAATCGTTGAGAAAAGGCGCACCAATTCGGGGCGTCCGATGGGGGTTCCGAGGTAAAACCATGTCCCGTCGCGGGCGATCCGCATGTCCAGATCGCCGCAATCCGGGGGATTCCACAGGTGCACCGGCGGCAAACCGCGTGTTTTAACGGCGCGTGCGCTGGCTGCGATGCCCTCGGCGGAGGGTTTCACGATGTTTTGTGCCATTTCCTCTTTTGCCATTTGTCCCGTTCGCCATACTTCGTTCTAGTAAGATCATAGATCATTAGGAGCGTGATGCCATGAGTGAAACCCCGGACCTTGTTGCCGAGATCGAAAGCCTTGGTGGAAAGCTGGCCGAAGCGAAGGCAAGCATCACCCATCGGTTTATTGGACAGGAGCGGGTGGTCGATCTTGTGCTGAGCTCGATCCTGTGTGGCGGGCATGGATTGCTGGTCGGATTGCCGGGTCTCGGTAAGACGCGATTGGTGGACACGCTGTCGACCGTGTTGGGTCTGGATGGCAAGCGGGTGCAATTCACGCCGGATTTGATGCCAGCGGATATTCTGGGGTCCGAGGTTTTGGAGACGGGGGCGGATGGCTCTCGGGCGTTCAAGTTCATTGAGGGGCCGATTTTCTGTCAGTTGTTGATGGCGGATGAGGTGAACCGGGCGTCTCCGAGGACACAGTCGGCGTTGTTGCAGGCGATGCAGGAGAAGTCGGTGACGGTGGCAGGTGTGCCGCATGCTTTGCCCGCGCCGTTCCATGTTTTGGCGACACAGAACCCGATTGAGCAGGAGGGGACGTATCCGTTGCCCGAGGCGCAGCTGGACCGGTTCTTGGTGCAGATTGATGTGCCTTACCCCGATCGCGATACCGAGCGGGATATCCTGATGGCGACCACTGGAGCGGGCGAGGCGGAGTCTACGCGGGTCTTTACAACGGAAGAGTTGATGGCGGCGCAAGCTTTGGTGCGCCAGATGCCGGTGGGTGAAGCTGTGGTTGAGATGATCCTTGATCTGGTGCGCGCGTGCCGACCTGAGGAAGAGGGCGCAAGCGATATCGTGCGCGAGAATGTTGGTTGGGGGCCGGGGCCTCGGGCGGCGCAGGCGTTGATGCTGACGGTACGGGCGCGGGCTTTGCTGGAGGGGCGTCTGGTGCCGTCGGTTGAGGACGTGGCCGCAATGGCGACACCTGTTTTGACACACCGGATGGCGCTGACCTTTGCGGCGCGCGCGCGGGGAATGGAATTGAAC
>JABDQU010000242.1 GCA_013042105.1 Boseongicola sp. | reverse complement strand
ACATTGATGCCGCATCGACAGGCGCACATGTAACAGGTCGTTTTGCGAATTTCGTCCGAGACCTTGGGCGATGTGTCGAGCTTTGGTTGCGGCATGATTTCTCCCTTTGGTAAGTCTTAGCGGGCTTCTGTGCCTGACGCGACTCCCATTTATCAGATTGATTTAAAAGGCAGACCCCCGAACGATTAGGTCCAACGCAATTGCGATGCTAGGTCCAGATTGTCTGGCTTGCCCGTTTGGCCCGCCAGAGCTAGGGTTTGCCACAAAGGAGTCACTGAAATGCAATGTGTCTTTGTTCAAATCAGGTGCCGCCCGGGCAAGACCTATGAGGTCGCGCGCGAGATTTATCTTCGTGAGATTGTCTCGGAACTTTATTCTACAAGCGGCGACTACGATCTGATTGCAAAGATCTACGTGCCACCAGAGGACGACATCGGCGTCTATATCAATGAGGGATTGCTGGACATCCCGAACATTGACAGATCCCTGACCACCCTGACGTTCAAAGCGATCCACACCGAAGGTGCGTGACCTTTAAGACGCCTTGTTGTTACGATCTATGTAGGTGCGCAGTTCTTCCGCTTCGGTGCGGGCATTTCGCAAACCTTCCATCGCGGCGTTCAGCTCGGCTTCGGTCTGGGTCATACGATTGGATAGTTCGGCTTCACGTTGCTGCATATAGGTGACCGCCTGGTCGCGTGCCTCTTCGGCGTGATGCAGTTCCTGCGCCATGCGATCAAGATCGTCCATGTCCGAGCGAGTCACACGGGTGATGCGGCTAATCAGCCAGTGCGCAAACCACCCTGCCATGAAGGCCACGAAAAGGATGGCGGCAGTCGCAAATATGAACTCGGTGCCATTCATTGGCTGGTTTCCTCTGGCTCGGCGTCCGTGGTCTTATCATCCGCCACCGCTTCCGGCAGCACAAGACGGAACTCAATGCGCCGGTTTGCTTCGCGACCGGCTTCCGTGCCGTTGTCGGCAATCGGCTGCGTTTCACCATAGCCTTTCGCGGTGAGGTTGGACGTCAAAACACGCCGCGCCATGATGGCGTTCAAAACAGCGTCTGCGCGGGCTTGTGACAACTGCTGGTTCATCACCTCACGCCCTTGGCTGTCGGTGTGACCGCCGATCTCGATCTTCACTGTCTGACAGTCGCGGAGCAGTTCCGAGATCGAGTCGATCGTGGTCATCGCATCATCTTCGATGTCGGTGGACGAGGGCGCAAAAGTGATCTTCTTTTGCGCAACGGCAGCGTTGATTTTTTCGACGCATTCCTCAGGTGTCGGAAGTGCCGCGAGCGGGTCGAGGGCTTCTGAATAGCTGACGTCGAGTGTGAAATTCGACCCTTCGGGAAGTTTGGACGAAAGGATACGTGTGATTTCGGCGCGCGCGTCGGGGCGACCGGACACGCCCGAGATTTCGACGATCTCGGGTGTCACGATAGCCGCTCCATTGTTGAGAATGGCCAGCGATTCCAGGGCTGTCAGCACGCGTGTGGGCCAACCGGATGGCAGTGATGTGTCTGTTCTGGTGGCAGGATAAACATTGCTGGAGCCAAAATGCGCCGCCGCAAAACTGCGGACGGCCATTTGCGTCAGATCATCACCGAGCCGGCCGCGTAGTTGCACAAGCCCTTCGGGCGAACGGGTTGCGACGAATTCCGGCTGCGCGCTGTCGTTCGCAACCTGATCGTCACGTTCTAGACGGACCGCGCTCAGCGAGAACACATCCGGTAGTTGGCCGTCCAATTCACCGACAGCGCGGTCAAATACAGCCTGCGATGTGTTCTCGGTCGCCACAAGCGTAACGTCTGCATTGGAAAGGGTGACGGTCCCCGAACCGATTGCGTCCAGCGCACGGATACTGGCAGCAGCGGCTTCGCCCCATTGCGTCGATGGCGTGCCAAGGCCGAGCGCGCATGTGGTGGACCCGCTCAGACCAGCTTCTATCGCGGCGGACAGAATCAGGTCGCGCGCTTGTTCTGTGTCGGCGGAGCATGCATCGAACTGAGCCACGTCTTCGGACTTTAAGAACCGAAGCGTAAAGGGCGAGATGACGGGACGAGGTGCGGAAATATTGAGCTCTAAAGCGACGCCAGTCGGGACATCGCGACTTAGCTGCCGTTCAATCTGTCTCTTGTTTTCAAAGTCGGTTGCGGCGGAGGTGATGGCGACGCGGTTGGGAGAAATCGACACTTTGGATCGGGGCAAAGTGTCGAGCGCATTGAGGCCGAACGTCAGCGCACGCTCCCATCCGGGGGGTGGAGCATAGTCGGCGCTTTCGAGCAGGTCTGTAATCTGGGCCGTACTTGCAATGCGCCGCGCACGTTCGAGGATTGTCGCGGGGTCGGATTCGGTGGGCACGAGGCCGATAAGCGAGATGCCATTGTCGTTCTTCAGAATCTCGATCGAGAAATCCGGTGCACGTATGGCCGCAGTCGCTTGAACGTCCATACGGTCCAGGATGCGCGAGGCGTCAACGATACGTCCAGCCGCTGAAAGCGCGGCAAAGCGCGTCGCTTCGTTGGGAGCCGTGCCAATCAGCGCGACCTGCAGGCCGTCAGTCGTGACTTCGGCCCAGTCATGTCCGCCTTGCGCCAGCACCAGACCGATATCGGTTGCGGTCTTTTCTTCAATACGCTCTTTCGCCCAGAACGCCACGCCAAGACAGGCCGTTCCGGCAATCAGAATTGCAAGGGCGTGGGGCAAATAGGATCTGAGGTTCAGGGGTGCGGTCGCGCTCATGGTGCTTTGTTAGTCCGCCGATGCGCTGTCTGCAATCACACGAAATGCGCGGCGGCAAGAAATAGCACAGGAATGAGGCCCGCGTTGCGATTTGAGCGGAAGAGCATCAGGCATTTGTCGGGGTCTTCGATATCAAGGCGGCTGAGTTGCCACATCATGTGCCAGCCAAAGGCCCAGACCCCGCCAAGAGCGACGACCAGCTGCAGCACGTTTGTGGCAGGCGCGAGGGCAAGGACGAGGCCTGCGCCGAAGAAAGACACGCTGGCCGCCATGAACCATTTCAACCACTTGGAGGTGTTTTCGCCAAACAGGCGCGCAGTCGATTTGACACCTATAAGCGCGTCGTCTTCGGTGTCCTGATGGGCGTAGATCGTATCGTAAAACAGCGTCCAGAAGATACCCGCTATGTATATCAGGACAGGCGCCCAGCTGAGGGAGCCAGTTACGGCAGCCCAAGCAAGAAGGGCACCCCAGTTGAACGCAAGGCCCAGAAACACCTGCGGCCACCATGTGAATCGCTTGGCGAAAGGATAAATGCAGACCAGTGCGAGAGAACCGACGCCAAGCGCAATGGCGGTCCATGAGAAGGTCAGCAGGATGGCGAAAGCGATGAGCGATTGGGCAACCATCCAGATGACCGCACCCTTGACGCTGACCTGACCGGAGGGGATGGGCCGTGACTGGGTGCGCGCGACGGCGGCGTCAAAGTCACGGTCCGTGATGTCGTTCCATGTGCAGCCAGCCCCGCGCATGAGCCAGGCTCCGATGCTGCATCCGATAATGATCCAAAGGTGGAGTGTGGTGAAAGCGCCTTGCATTAGGGACGCCGTGGCGATGCTCCAGAAACATGGGATCAACAAAAGCCATGTCCCAATGGGACGATCTGCACGGCTGAGGCGCAGGTAGGGGCGTGTGGCGGTGGGGGCGAACCTGTCGACCCAATTGCCTTTGACGGCATCGGCGACCTCTCCGGTGGCTTTGATGTCTGGCGTCTCGCCCGTGCCGGTCATATGCTTTGGCCCCATGAAAACTGCTAAAGTCCGGCTCTTTGTAGATCAGCCCTTGGGACAGGGGCAATCGGTCGTTTTGATACGCGAACAGGCCCATTACCTTTTTCAGGTAATGCGCCTTGGTTTGGGCGATATGGTCGCGCTTTTCAACGGGCGCGACGGCGAATGGCAGGCCGAAATTTTCGAAACAGGAAAACGCGGCGGTGAATTAATTTGTACCACGCAATCCTTAACGCAGTATGACCCGCCGGATCTTTGGCTGCTTTTCGCGCCGATCAAGAAAGCGCGGACGGATTTCATCGTCGAAAAAGCGGTTGAGATGGGGGCAGGGCGGATCATGCCGGTGCAAACGGCGTTTACGAATTCCGACCGTATCCGACAGGATCGATTGCAGGCCCATGCGGTTGAGGCCGCCGAGCAATGCCGTGCGACGTTTGTGCCGGAAGTTGCAGAGATGCAGAAGCTTGATCGCGTGTTGTCCAACTGGCCCCCTGAGCGTCACCTGATGTTCTGCGACGAAGCCCGCGCCGGAGAAGTTGCGGGATTGCCTGACCTGCCGGGGCCATGGGCAATCCTGATCGGGCCCGAAGGCGGTTTTTCCGAGGCAGAGCGTTCGCGCCTGTCGGGCATGGAAACAGCGCATCCCGTTGCGTTGGGTCCGCGCGTGTTGAGGGCGGACACTGCGGCAGTTGCGGCGTTGACGGTTTGGCAGCAAACGCTTGGGGATTGGCGATGAGCGCGCCATATGTGCGGTTGCATTTGTTCTTTGCGACAGAGAACGACAAGGCCGTCATTCTGCGCCAGGGTCCGTCCAAGCACTATCGGATGATCCTGTGGCATCGAGACAGCGATACATTTGAAGACGGGCAGTGGATCAAACAGCGCGTCTATCTGGACTGGTGCGATCTTTCGCCGGATGGCGGGCATTTCATATATTTTACGCTGAATGGCCATTGGTCTGACGAAAGCAAAGGCGCTTATACGGTCATTTCCCGGCCTCCGTATTTCACGGCTCTTGCGCTGTTTCCCGAGGGCTCCACATGGGGCGGCGGCGGTCGGTTTATTGATACAAAGCGATATTTTGCGACGGGCGGCAAAGATATCCGTGGACATGCAAAGGGGCTGTCGCGCCTTCAGCGGAAGGCTCCGACGAAGGACAATGCGTCGGGTCTTTGGACGCAGAAGGGCGCGCCCGCAAAGGTAACGGAGCGCGAGAAGGCGCGCGCTTTGTCGCCGATTTCCCCATCGATGGATTTTCAACTGGATCGCTATGACACGATGGGTGGGAAGCTGTATCGCAGAAACGGTGATGATTTGCGGTTGATCCGCGACTTCACGGACATGACGTTTGAGCCTGTCCGTGCGCCTTATGACACGCGCGAAGAGCGGGGTTCGGATGACGCGCCCAAGCCTTGGCATCCGCTGGATGGTGAGGGCGGTTCATGAGCTTTATTCGACCTGAAGCGCAGGCGGCGCTGATGCGGTGGCGCGAGTTCGTGATTGGCATGGGGCTCGACGTTGCGGGGCTTGTGACTGTCTTTGGTCCGACGCGCGCAAATTTGATTTTTGGTGTGCTGTTGATGAGCCTTGGGACCGTTTTGATGTTCGTAGGATTGCAGCGCGCCCGGTTCCGTTCCACGGGTGGCGGGGCCGGTGTTGTTGATGTAGATGAACGCCAGATTTCCTATTTCGGTCCTGCCGCTGGTGGCGTTGTGGCCGTAGAAGATCTGACGCGCA
The DNA here is from genome assembly GCA_013042105.1 of Boseongicola sp. Lineage (GTDB taxonomy): Bacteria > Pseudomonadota > Alphaproteobacteria > Rhodobacterales > Rhodobacteraceae > Boseongicola. Next base: position 365 of record JABDQU010000242.1, on the reverse strand, counting down.
TTGCTGTGGTGCCGCCTCATTCCTGGGAGCTATCGGACACCTTTGGCAAGTCTTTGGAGATACCCGTAAACGCTGAAGGAGCCGAGGCGTTGTTTGATGCGTTTGCCGCGCTGCCGGGCATAAGTGCTGCGCGATTAGCGGACGCGACGCGAGTTAGGCCGGTTTCGCGCACAACGGTTTGGGTCAAACCACACCAGCGCCTGAGTTGACTTCGCGCTGTATTCGCGCAACTCAAAGTTCTGACAGCGAGCATGAAAGCGATCCCACATGTCTATTCCCCAGTCCGGCGGCGGACCTATCGAACGGCACGAGCAACTGGCCGAGTATCTGGCGGCGGGCTGTAAACCCAAGGAAGACTGGCGGAT
>JABDQU010000234.1 GCA_013042105.1 Boseongicola sp. | reverse complement strand
GCCGCTGCGGCATTTGCTCATACAGCATGCCTTCACGAATACCATAGCTTGAGATTGCGATATCATGCGGCTTCAGCTGTCGGATCAATTCTTTCAAAACAAGCGAGGCCAGAGGCACCAGTGCCATACGGCTCTCACTCAGTCCGCAGCGCACACGCAGCTCTTCGATGTCGGTTTCCTGAATGTATTTGATGGTCGCCAAAACCGTTTTGCGAGACATCCGATACTCGTGCAGAACAGCAAGCGGATAGTTGCGCCGATCCATGTCGATCCGGGCCAAAGCGCGCCACGACCCACCGACCAGGAAAAGCCGATCCTTTTGTGATCCCATCGTGCGCGCCAGCTCAGCGACCTCGGCCGCAATGTGCGCTTTCACGCCCTTCTTGCCACCCGCGATGGTCTTAAGACGCTGCGGTCCAAGCTTGGTCGATATCCGCTTGCCCACGCGCCCGTCGCGCAGTTCTGCAAGCTCCATGGACGATCCGCCGATGTCACACACCAACCCATAAGCCCCCGGCCAGCCCAGCAAAACGCCCTGCGCTGACAGACGCGCTTCTTCCTCGCCGTCGATGACCCAAAGGCGGAGGCCGGTCTCGCGTTCAAGCTCCTCCCTAAACGCTGGACCGTCCTCCGCTTCGCGCACCGCGGCTGTCGCAACAGCCGTGAGCGGTGCGATCCCCATGCTTTCCGCTAGCAATTGAAATCTCTTGATAGCAGACAGTGCACGTAACTTGCCTTCCGGGTTCAAACGCCCGGTTTCCGCCAACCCGGCGCCCAAGCCCGCCATCACTTTCTCATTGAAGAAATACGCTGGGCTTCTGGCGGCGCCGTCAAACACAACCATCCGAACCGAGTTGGAACCAACATCCAAAACGCCAACGCGGCGCAAAGCGCGCGCTCTTGGGTCTTCGAACAACGGCCGGCCAAATGGCCCCCAATCTTCGGTCGCTGCGTCCCCGCTAGCGTCCATGTGCATCCCCCCGACGCATTTCACGCAGCGACCATGCACTGGCAAAACAAATGCGTCAACGCGTGAAAATCATTAAATATCAAGCTCAACCGTCACCGGAAAATGGTCCGAGGCCGTGAACAACGCCTGCACCAACTCGGGCACTTCAGCGATCTTCGCATCATCGACCGGATGCCATATGCGCCAGTCTCTGGCGCGATCTACAAGCGACGGCGATACCATCACATAGTCCAGCAACGTCTCCATCCAGCGCTTTTGATCTTGCAGCCAAAACCGGGCAGACGCAGGCACAGGGCCGCCTCGGTGCAAAGCCGCTGCGTGCGGATCAAACAGCGGCACGTCTCCGTCGCCGCCCAAGACAATCTCAACCCCCGAACGCCCGAACAGTTTCTCGTATTCGTCCAGCCCCGGACCATCGTTGAAGTCGCCCAGAACGATCAGGTTATCACCCTGATCAAGGTGGTCATCGACGCGTTCGCGCAGCCATATGCACTGCGCCAACTGCTTGCGACGGTTCTCAATCGCAATCCGCATCGCCTCGGAACCCGAGCGCGCACCATGCGGAGCTTTTGACTTGGCATGCACCCCGATCATGCGAACGTCGGTGCCTTTATTCGTTTTCACCGCAAGTTCAAGCGGAGGCTTCGACCAGCGCACTCTTTCTGGCGCAGCATCCGTGTTCAGATCAATTTTGTAATCCCGGTCAAACCGCGGGTCCCCTTTCGGATCGTGTTCGGCGGTCATCATCTGAGGATCATAAAGAAGCGCGATTTCCTGCTGTGTGTCATTCACGAAGCCCATGATGGCTCGGTTTGCCCGCAACCCCATCTTCTGTGCAAAAGTCTCCAATGCTTTCACGCCATCGCGTTTCCTGTGACCATCCGGGGCTTCGATAATCATCACGGCATCAGCGTCCAACGCATTGAAAACAATGCCTAAGGCCTCGATTTGCTGGAATCGCTTCACATCATAGCGGCCGGACCATCCTCCGTCATCCAGAAGGCGCCCATGGTCATTGAACAGGTTCGAAAACCACTCAACATTGTAAGTTGCAACACGCACTCAGGCGGCTTCCTTGTTAATTTCTTCCCACGCCCGATTGATCGCGATAAGGCGTTTTTCGGCCATCTTGAGAGCCTCTTGCGGTAGACCGCGCGCCATCATCTGATCAGGATGTGTTTCCCGCACCAACTGTCGCCAGGTTGCACGAACCTGCGCCATCGGTGTGCCGGGCTCAACGCCAAGCACAGCCCAAGGGTCAGGATCCGCATCCGCCACAAAGCGCGTTCGGATCGCGCGGAACTGGCGGTCACTCAGGCCGAAAATCTCGGAAACGCGTGCAAGGAACTGATCTTCATTGGGGTGATAGTCGCCGTCCGCCATGGCAATGTGAAATAGGCCCTCAAGCAAGTCGCACAACATGCCGTCCGCGTTGTTAAACATACGCGCAATGCGCGCGGCATAGTCTTCGAAACCCGCAACATCCTGACGCGCAAAGTTAAACAAGCGTGCCGCGTTGTCTTCCTCGGCTGGCGGAATATGGAAAACCTCGCGAAAGGCAGTCACCTCATCACGTGTCACCAGCCCATCGGCCTTCGCCATTTTCGCCCCAAGCGCGATCACCGCAATGGTGAAGGCAATCGAACGCTCGGGTGGCGAGCGCAATGTGTCGAACACCGTCGACAGGCTTTCACCAGAGCGCAGCGCAGACAGCGCGTCGGCTATGCGGGACCAAACAGACATGAACGTAACCTTAGTGGGAACCGGGCGTGTCGTCACCCGTCGGTTGCAGCCATTTGCGCATCAGCGTCAAATCGAGCCAGCGGTCGAACTTGAACCCGACCTTGGGAAGGACAGCCACGGTCTCAAACCCAAGCCGCAAATGAAACGCAACCCCCCCGGGGTTCTCGCCACTGACGCCGGCCCAAAGTGACCCAACACCAGCGGCGCGCGCATGGTTTTCCAGCGCGCCCATCAAGGCACGACCAACCCCAGAGCCACGAGATTCGGGGGTCAGGATAATCGAATGCTCCATGCTACGCGCATAGCCCGCCCCACGCCGAAACTGATCATAGGACGCATATCCCACCACCTGTCCGTCAACCTCAGCAACGAAGATGCACGGAGCAGTCAAAATCAGATCGCGAACCTCGTTCAGGCTAAGCTCATGAGGTTTGAAAGAGATCGTTGTGTCGCGGATCACCGGGTTCAACGCAGCCGCAATACAGGCGGCATCACGAAGTTCGGCTGCGCGCACAATCATGCAAGAATCCGATTGCCTTCCGGGGTCGCAATCGTCGCGATAAGGCGCTTTTCAGGACCTTGACGCACCGATGCAGCCTGCAATCTGTTGATGGCAGGAAACGCATCCACCAATTCACCTGCACGCGGGTGAAAGACATCAAGCCGCACAAGGCGAAACCCGTGATCTGGAAGTCGTCCCGAGGGATGCGCGCTAGCGCCCCAATCAATCAGGGCAGGGCTGGCGTCGTCGAAAGGAAGCTTGCCAAACTCAGGCACGGCCATCTGCCAACGCATATCCCCGCGTGTCAGCCACATCGCACGGCCCGATCCGGGAGGCGCTTCATCCAGAGCAGCCTCAAGATCATCCGTGCGACAAATCCAGTTCATCATCCTTGGCGCCCCATCATAGGTATCAAGGTTGAACCAGCGCCGGTGCTTTGGCTTCGGTGCCTCAGGATCAATGGCGATCACTTCCAGATAAATGTCGGGGCCAAGCGACAACAGCTTGTTGTGCGTGCCCATATCGTCGTGCTGCCCACCTGCCGAAAGCTCGGCACCAAGCACAGCCTCTACGTAGGAACAGCCCTCTTCAAGCGTCCGTGCCACAACAGCGAGGTGATCTAGCTCTAGCGAAAATCTCATATGAATTGATGGCGCTAACTGCCCTATCAATTCAAGTGGAATTCTCGCAATTCACTGTTGCCTTGGCGTCAAACAAGCCAGATCCCGCCAGCCCAGAACAGCGCGAATATCGTTGCATAGAAGGTCGCCGAAAAGCCAAAGAGCCGAAGTGGTGGTGAAATCCGGTATCCAACCCAATAGGCGATGCGCGCCAAGGAAAAGGAAACGCCAAGTGCGACAAGCAGTCCCGGACCATCATCCGCAGCCAGAAAACCAATTGCAGGCCAGAGGCATAGCGCCAAAACCACTTGCTCAATCGTGTTGCGCAAAACACGCGCATCAATGTCCTCGCGCGAGCCCGCCGCGGCCGTTTGCCCGTCCATCAACGCTTCGGTCTGAAAGCGTCGCACAGCCGACCAGAAAATCATCAAGGCGATCACCAACCCCGGACCAAGAAACGCCAACAACAAAGTAGGCGTCAGCGCAAATATCGGCAAATTAATGGCCGACGCCCCCAGCCAGACCACGCCAAAGGCCCAGCAAGCACCAAGTGTGCCACCGATCAACATTTTGAGGCGCTGGCTCACGCCTCGCGTGCGGCGCGGATCAGTTTGAGGATATCGGACGCCGCATCCGGAATGTTCGTCCCTGGTCCGAAGATCGCCTTCACTCCGGCAGTTTGCAGAAACTCATAGTCCTGCTGGGGAATAACCCCTCCGCAAATCACCAGAATGTCCCCTGCGTCGCGTTCGTTGAGGATTTTGATCAGCTTTGGCGCAAGCGTCTTGTGCCCCGCCGCCTGACTGGAAATCCCGATCACATGCACATCGTTATCAATGGCGTCCTGCGCGGCTTCTTCCGGCGTCTGAAACAGCGGCCCAACGTCGACGTCAAAGCCGATGTCTGCAAACGCAGTTGCAATGACTTTGGCACCGCGGTCATGTCCGTCCTGCCCCATCTTCACGACCAGCATCCGGGGGCGACGTCCCTCATCTTCCGCGAAATCCTCGACTTCCTTTTGGATCGCCGCAAAGCCCGCATCCCCCTCGTAGGCAGCCCCATAAACACCCGCGAGCGTTTTTACTTCCGCGCGGTGACGTCCGAAAACCTTTTCCATCGCCATGCTAATCTCTCCTACCGAGGCCCGCGCGCGCGCCGCATCAACCGCCGCCGCGAGGAGGTTTCCACCCTCAGCCGCACATGTCTCCAATGCTGCCAATGCAGCTTCACAGGCCGCTGCATCCCGCGTCGACCGGATGTCCTCAAGCCGCGCGATCTGGCTGGCCCGCACGGTGTCATTGTTGATATCGCGGATATCGATCGGGTCTTCCCTGTCCTTGCGATACTTGTTCACGCCGACAATGACCTCGTCGCCCTTGTCGATCATCGCCTGACGCTTGGCGGCAGATTCTTCGATCCGCAGCTTCGGCATGCCGGTGGCGACCGCCTTGGTCATACCGCCCATTTCGTCGACCTCTTCGATGATCGCCCAGGCTCTTTCCGCCAATTCCGCCGTCAGGCTTTCGACATAGTAAGAGCCTGCCAAGGGATCGACGACATTGGTGACCCCGGTTTCTTCCTGCAAGATCAACTGCGTATTGCGCGCAATCCGTGCCGAAAAATCGGTCGGCAAAGCAATCGCCTCGTCCAGCGCGTTGGTATGCAGCGATTGCGTCCCGCCCAACACCGCACTCATTGCCTCATAAGCGGTGCGCACGACGTTGTTGTAAGGGTCCTGTTCCTGCAGCGAAACGCCTGAGGTCTGACAATGCGTGCGCAGCATTTTCGAACGCGGGTTCTGTGGCTCGAACTCATCCATAATGCGCGACCAAAGCAAGCGTGCCGCCCGCAGTTTCGCCGCTTCCATGAAGAAGTTCATACCAATGGCAAAGAAAAAGCTCAGCCTTCCCGCGAACTTGTCCACGTCCATGCCGCGCGCGATGGCTGTGCGAACGTATTCACGGCCGTCCGCCAGCGTGAACGCCAATTCCTGCACAAGGTTCGCGCCAGCCTCCTGCATGTGATACCCCGAGATCGAGATCGAGTTGAATTTCGGCATGTGATCGGACGTGTATTCGATGATATCCGCGACGATCCGCATCGAAGGCTCGGGCGGATAGACATAGGTGTTGCGCACCATGAATTCCTTCAGAATATCGTTCTGAAT
>JABDQU010000233.1 GCA_013042105.1 Boseongicola sp. | reverse complement strand
ACCGCTGGCTGAGCAGGAGCGGATGGTCGAGGCGATTTTGTTCGCGACGGCTGAGCCTGTGACGATTGCCGAGATGAATGCGCGGATGCCGCATGGGGCGGATGGGGCGCAAGCCGTTGAAATGCTTTGCAAACGCTATGAGGGTCGCGGGGTTCATGTGGTGAAGGTGGGGGATGCTTTCGCAATGCGGACCGCGCCCGATCTTGGGTTCTTGATGCGCAAAGAGACGGTTGAGACGCGCAAACTGAGCCGGGCTGCGATCGAGACTCTGGCGATTATATCCTATCATCAGCCCGTGACGCGGGCCGAGATTGAGGAAATCAGGGGTGTGTCGGTATCTCGGGGGACGGTGGATCAGCTTTTGGAATTGGAGTGGATCCGGTTTGGACGGCGGCGGATGACGCCGGGGCGTCCGGTGACGTATGTGGTCACGCAGGATTTTCTGGATCACTTCGGGTTGGAAAGCGCGCGCGATCTGCCGGGTGTGAAGGAATTGCGGGCGGCAGGCCTGTTGGAGAGCCGACCGCCGCCGGGTGAGCCTTTGCCGGGTGAGGATGAAGAACACGACGAGAATCAGGCCGAGATGTTTGAGGACGAGGATTAACGTCGGTGAATATTGAGCGGATTTTGACGATGATTGTGCGGCGCTTTTTGATGAAGGGCGCGCGTCAGGTGATGAAAGATAAGGGTATGGCACCGACGCCGGGGGCGAAGAAAGCAGGGCAGACCATGCGCGTTGCGCGGCGGTTTGGTCGGTTGATGGGGCGGTTCTGATTGGCCTTGCGCGCCTATTCCAGATCGTAGTTTTGTTGATCCAGCACGACATCGCCTGAGATGATTTCAGCGATATAAGCGCACGGGGCGTCTTGTTGTGACAGGTGCGTCCAGACGTTTTGGGCGAAGACTTCCGGGACCATGAGTAAGATGAAGCGGTTGAGATCGCCCGCTGCAATCTCGGTTTCCATATCTGTGGCGCGTTCGAAGGCACGACGCCCCGCCTTGTCCAGAGACATGATTTGCATGGCGTAGGCGACGTATTCGGCCCCGACGTTGCAGACGTCGAAGGGACAGGGCATGTCTTTGGTTGCCGCGTGGGCAAGCTCGTGGACGACGATGCTTTGGAAGAATGCGGGCACGGTGAGATGGGCGAAGACGCCGTCGGGTTTGCCGCGCTCTTGCAAAATGGTGGGCGACAGCACGTCTATGGCGTTGTCACGGCAATGGTAGATACCGAGGCAATCGGCGATCAGATCGTCCACGATGCCGATCTCTGTGGGCGTGGATAACGCGGGAAGATTGCAGATTTTGAAGATCGTTTGTGCGCGTTTTGCGGCGTTGCAGGCAAGGGCGGCGTGCGTGGGATTTTGGGCCGTGACGCGGATGTTTGGGGTGTCGCAGGAGAGGGGCGCGCTGAATGCGGGGGATGTGATCAGCGACAGTGCTGTGACGCAGGCGGTCAGGTATGTGGGAGGTGTCAGCATTTGTCCCGGACTGTCTGTTTGTTGAGGGCGACGCCCGGATTTTGACAGGATGGTGAGGCGCGGCGTTGATTGAGGTCAATCGGTGCGAGGGTGGTGGTTATGCCGGGCTCTGCCCCAGATGCGCCAAAGCGCATCTTCCCCGGGATTTTTCGGACCCAAAGAAAGGCGGTCGTCGGCTCAGGATTTGAAGTGTTTGGACAGCTTGAGGCCCTGGCCCTGGTAGTTGGATTTGATCTCGCGGCCGTAGAGGGTTTTGGGGGCCTCGGTCATTTTTTCGTAGACGAGGCGGCCGACGATTTGACCGTGTTCGAGGACGAAGGGGGCTTCGTGGCAGCGGACTTCGAGGACGCCGCGCGAGCCCGAGCCTCCGGCTTCGGCCCAGCCGAAACCGGGGTCGAAAAAGCCTGCGTAGTGGACGCGGAATTCGCCGACCATCGCGATGTAGGGGGCCATTTCGGCGGCGTGGTCGGGGGGGATGACGATGGCTTCGCGGCTGACCAGAATGTAGAAGGCGCCGGGGTCGAGGATGATCCGCCCCTCGCTGGAATGGATAGGTTCCCAGAATTCCGCCGGATCATATTGCCCGATCCGGTCCAGATCGATGACGCCGGTATGAGGTTTCGCACGATACCCGACCAGCGTACCCGTTTCGGGCTTGAGATCGACGGAGAACCCGAGTCCCTCAGAAATCACCGGGGTGCCCGAGACCAGTCCGACCTCTTCGTGCAACGCCGCC
>JABDQU010000228.1 GCA_013042105.1 Boseongicola sp. | reverse complement strand
ACCCAGGTCGAGCGTTCACTTAAGTTAATGCACACCGACCACCTCGACCTTCTTTTGATTCACCGTCAGGACCCCTTCATGGACCACCATGAAACCGGTCAGGCTCTCGACGGCCTCGTCGAAAGCGGCAAGGTGCGTGCCGTTGGCGTGTCGAACTTCCGTCCTTGGGATTTCTCGCTGCTGCAATCGGCGATGGAAAACGACCTTGTGGTTAACCAGATTGAACTCAGCTTGTCCTGTTTCGATGCCTTTACCAACGGCGACCTTGCCTTTCTGCAGGAAAACGAGATCGCGCCGATGGCTTGGTCCCCTCTCGGCGGGGGCGGTCTGATGACCGGCGACGGCCCTGCCCAGACCATCCTGAACCGCATCGCCAGTGACACCGGCACCGACGCCGCGGCCGTCGCGACCGCATGGCTTCTGGCGCACCCCTCCGGCATCCTGCCGGTCATGGGCACGAATAACATCAATCGGATCAAAGCCTTGGGCGACGCAATGAAGGTCCCGATGGACCGCGAAACATGGTTCGAACTCTACTCAGCCGCTGTCGGACACGAGGTGCCATGACCGTCTTCACGCCCACCCTTGAAACCCAGCGTGCCTTTCGTGACGCCTTGGGCAGTTTTGCAACCGGCGTCACCATTGTCACCTGCAAAACCGAAAGCGGCCCCATGGCCATCGCGGCCAACAGCTTTTCGTCGCTCTCGCTTGACCCGGCCCTTGTGCTGTGGTCACCGGCCAAATCCTCGCGCCGCTTTCCGGCCTTCGAAGCGGCCAGACACTATGCCATCCATGTGCTGAAAGACGACCAGGTCGCTCTGTGTCAGACCTTCGCACGCGACGGCACCGCCTTTGACGGCATCGACTTCAGCGAAAACGCCCACGGCGTGCCGCTGATCAACGATTGCCTCGCGCATTTTGAATGCACCCAGCACGCCATCCACGACGGCGGCGACCACGTGATTATCGTCGGCGAAGTGACCCGCGCAAAAATGACCGAAGGCGCGCCGCTTGTGTTCTCAAAAGGATCATATGGACGCTTTACAGACAGTGAGTAAGCATCGACAGTAAGTCGACAAGACCGGCCCCAACAAAACAAAAAATAGGGGTCACTAGGGAGGATAGACGCCATGGCGTTACTCAATGGGCTCTTGTGGCCCTTCCAAACCTGGAACGATTACGTTCTCAAGGTTGGCCGCGCGATATCGCTTGTCGCCATTGCCCTGATGGTCCTCGCGATCCTCATACAGGTCTTCTTTCGTTACGCTCTGAACAACGCCCTGCCCTGGCCCGATGAAGCCGCGCGCTTCATGATGCTCTGGATGACCGGGCTCATGGCCCCGATGGCCTACCGCATGGGCGGCTTCGTCGCCATCGACATGCTGGTCGAAGCCCTGCCAAAGGCGCTCGGCGCGACGCTCAGCCTGTTCCTCCTCATCATCTCTGGCTTCGTTCTTGCGATGGCCGTGCAGATCGGCTGGTCCGAAGTCACCGGCTTCTCCGGCAGTTTCGCCACATCCTCGCTGTTCGTGCCCGGCAACGGCACCGGCATCTGCGAAGCGCTTGGCGCCAAGGGGGTCGGCTCGGGGCCATGGTGCCGCGTGCCGCGCAGCTGGATGATGCTGTCGTTCTTCCTTGGGATGGTGTTCCTGTTGATCGTCAACATCGAACTGATCCTGCGCACCCTCATCACGCTCCTCGGAGGCGAGGTCAAAGACCTCACGCCTGCCGACGATGAAACATTGGTGGAGTAACTGATATGCTGATCTGGTTCCTTCCCGTCTTCCTCGTGTTCCTCATGATCGGCCTGCCGGTCTTCTTCGGCCTGCTCGCCGCGCCTGGTATCCTGTTGTTCCTGTCGGCCTCCGCCGAAGGGGCCGCAGACCCCACCAAGGAACTCACGCTCCTTTATCGCAATGTCTACAACGGCATGGACAGCTTCCCGCTGATGGCAATCCCGTTCTTCATGCTGGCGGGCGAATTGATGAACAAAGGCGGCATCACCGAACGTCTTGTCGAGTTCTCCCAAGCCCTGATGGGCCACCTTCGCGGCGGCCTCGCACACGTCAACATCCTGTCCTCCATGCTGTTTGCAGGCCTCTCCGGCTCGGCTGTGGCGGACACCTCGGCACTGGGCTCCATGCTGATCCCAGCCATGGAAAAACAAGGCTACACCCGCCGCTTCGCTGCCGCCGTCACGGCTGCGTCCTCGGTCATCGGCCCGATCATCCCGCCGTCCGGCATCATGATCATCTACGCCTATGTCATGGGCGAAAGCGTTGCCGCATTGTTCCTTGCAGGCATCGTTCCCGGCATCATGGTCGGCGTTGGCCTGATGCTGGTCGTGCGCCTTCTGGCCAACAAATACGACCTGCCAAAAGCCGAGCGCATCGTGCAAAAAGGCATGACCCTGACCAGGCGCGAATACTGGGTCAGCTTCGTCCTGCTGCGCCTGAACGTCGGCTGGCTGATCTTCGCGCTGTTCCGTGGCACTACGGGACTGGCCGGTGAAGGGGCCTCAACACTTGTCGTGATGACAACCTTTCTTGTCGGCGTGCTCGCCGCCCACGTCCTTTTGATGAACATGCGCGGGCGCATCGACAGCGATTTCCGCATGGTCACCAAACGCGCGGTCGTGCCACTGCAAACGCCGATCCTGATCCTTGGCGGTATCCTTCTGGGTGTCTTCACACCAACCGAAGCCGCCGCCGTCGCCGTGGCCTATGCCATCGTGGTCGCCTTCTTCGTGCTGAAGACCATGACGCTGAAAGACCTGCCGAACGTGCTCTCCCGTTCGGCCATGACCTCGGCCGTTGTCCTGCTCCTCGTCGGAGGCGCGATGGCGTTCAAAACCGTGGTCTCTCTCAGCTACGCACCGCAAATCCTCGCGGACTACATCCTCAGCCTGTCGGAAAACCCGCTGATCCTCTTGTTCCTGATCAACATCCTGTTGTTCATCGTCGGCATGTTCCTCGATGCAGGCCCCGCGATCATCATCCTCGGCCCCATCCTGGGTCCGATCTTCGTCGATCTCGGCGTGCATCCGGTGCACTTCGCGATCATCATGTCGGTGAACCTCACCGTCGGGCTGGCAACCCCGCCCATGGGATTGGTCCTTTTCGTCGCCTCCTCCGTTTCGGGGGAAAAGGTGCAGACAATCGCACGGGCCATCATGCCATTCCTCGCCGTCGAGATATTCGTGATCTTCCTGATCACCTACGTCCCGGCCATTTCGATGACGATCCCGCGTATCACCGGGTTCGTTCAATGACCAAAGCAACCTACAGGGAGTTACCAATGCTAAAAGGTCTTACAACCGCGGCACTGACCGCAACACTGCTCGCCGGAACGGCGTTCATGGCAAGCGCTCAGGATTTCACGATCCGCGCAACCGCCAACTCAAACGAAAACGACGAAGATGCCGACGGCCTCAACGTCTTCAAGAACTTCGTCGAGCAGGCCTCCAACGGCGCAATCGCAGTCGAAGTCTTCATCGGCACACAGCTTTGCTCGAACGGCGCCGAGTGCCTGCAGGGCGTGGCTGACGGCAACATCGACGTCTATATCTCAACTTCGGGCGGTGCCTCCGGCATCTTCCCATTCGTTCAGGTGCTCGACCTGCCGTATCTGATGGCAGACGACCGCGTGGCCGAAGGCGTGATGGAAAACAACACCGAATTCATGCGGACCATGAAGGAAATGACGCTGGAAGCTTCCGGCGAAACGATCCGCCTGATGACTGTCGGCAACACCGGCGGCTGGCGTAACTTCGCGAACACGCAGCGCCGTGTCGCAATGCCAACCGACATGGAAGGCCTCAAGATCCGCACCGTGGTCGCCG
>JABDQU010000221.1 GCA_013042105.1 Boseongicola sp. | reverse complement strand
GACATCATTTCAGAACGACCAAGCCGCAGCACAACGCCAATGTCGATGTCGCGCGCCACGGCGGCGCAGGTTTCCTTGCGCACCAGAGCGTTGAACCGTGGCGCAAGTTGACCTTCAGCCGCGCCCTCGTCTGCTTTCAACAGGGCTTCGGCAATCACAAGGCCCAGAACACGGTCGCCAAGAAACTCCTGCCGCTGGTTGTCAGGGCGGGTTTCGCTGGCAATCGACGGGTGGGTGACAGCGCGGATCAGATACTCGGGTTCGCTGAATGCGTGGCCCAACCGGGCCGCAAAAGCGTCCAGTTCAGCCGAGGTCTTCATCACTCAATCGCCTTGAAGAACCGGTCCATGCGCCACGTCCAGACGAAGAATAGCGACCGCCCCGCAGACGAGAACATCACCCGGTCTGCACGTCCGATCAGGTTCTCATAAGGCACAAGACCCACACCCGATGGCTGGGCCACCCGGCTGTCGGTGGAATTGTCGCGGTTGTCGCCGACGAAATAGAACATGCCTTCAGGCACCCGCGTCACGCCGGTGTTGTCCAGCCGCGTCGGACCCGCATCCAGCACAGCGTGCTGCGTCCCATCCGGCAGGGTCTCAACCGATTTCATCTTGTTGCAGTCCTGGCCAAAGGACACCGACATCTCGATACAAATCGGTGTGGTGCCAATTGGCCCCTGCCGTTCGTAGGTCTCAGTGAACAGGCCTTCCTGAACTTGTGGCGCAGCCGAGCCATTCAGGAACAACACGCCATTGCGCATCTGCACCGTATCGCCCGGCATGCCGACAACGCGCTTGATAAAGTCCTGACCGTTCGCCGGATGGCGGAACACGACGACATCGCCACGCTCGGGCTCACTGCCCCAGACACGGCCATCAATCGGGCACATGCCAAAGGGGCAGGAATACTGGGAATAGCCATAGGCCATCTTGTTGACGAACAGGAAATCGCCGATCAGCAGCGTGTCTTTCATCGACCCGGAGGGAATCCAGAACGGCTGAAAGAACAGCGTGCGGAAGACCCCCGCAATCAAAAGCGCGTAGACGACGGTCTTGATCGTTTCAACGACCCCGTCAACGAACGTACTGGTACTGTCGGACATCTATGCTCAGCCTCTGTCAGGTCGCAGCTTTCTGAGGGGTGGCGACTGCCCTGTCAAGCAAGCCGCCGCGTCGTCTCGGGGGTGGGGATATCGCCGCTTTCGCCCAAAGGTCTTGCTTCGATCAGCACAAAGGCCTGCGCCCAGGGGTGATCATCGGTCAATGTCACATGGATAATGGCCTCATAGCCCTTTGGTGTCATCTCTTGCAGGCGCTGTTCGGCCCATCCCGTCACATGCATCACGGGCTGGCCTGTTCGCAGATTTGTGACCGACATGTCCTTCCACGCAATCCCCATCCGAAGGCCGGTGCCCAGCGCTTTGGAACAGGCCTCTTTCGCGGCCCAGCGCTTGGCATAGGTGCCCGGAGTGTCGGCGCGACGCTCGGCCTTGACCTGTTCAGTGTCCGTAAACACGCGGTTGCGAAAGCGGTCACCGAAACGCTCGAGCGTGCCGGCAATCCGTTCGATATTACAAAGGTCCGTCCCGATACCAAGGATCATCAGCCTGCCCGCGTCTGTGGTCTTTCGCCATATGAGGCCCCGACCCGGGCCTTGGCAAGGTTTTGGCAACCATGTTGGTCTATGACTGCGTCTTATGTGGCGAAACCTTACATTTCTGTTTCTTTTGGCCGGATGCACCGGCTTGGCGTGGAATACCACTCTGGCGGACGAACCGGTGGTGCGGCGCGCGATGCTGGACAGCATCCGCCCGGGCATCACGACCGAAAGCCAGTTCGTGACACGATGGGGCCGTCCGACCCAGAAGGTGCGCGAAGGCGGCGAGACGCGGTATATCTATCGCAGCATGACCAACCCACCGGGTTATACCGTCCCGCAATTTGGCAACAGTCAGGATTATGTGGTCGTGGTCTTTCAGTTCGGCCGCGCTGTGTCTGCCTATTCCAGTGACACCGAAGGTTGCCGCGCCACATTTGCGCCGCGCCCGCCCGGGCAGGCCTATGACAATCCAACCACGGTGCATCCGGTCAATTGCGGACTGCCCGGCGCTTCGGGCGGCGCGCAACCCCTTGACGCAATCGGCGGCGGGGTCGCGCCTGATGACTATGGCACAGGCCGCGCGACCGGGAGCGCACAGAACAGCGTGGGTGGCGCACGATCCGGTCCGGGCAAGCTCTAGCCGATCAAGGCATAAACGTTTTTGCATGGAGGTTAGGCGAATTTCGACAATTTTGTTGAGATGCGACATCCGCTAAAACGGTCACATCACCGGACGACACCCGGACTCAGACACTGAACATCAGGCACTCGTCCGGTCACGCACTCCGTGGTCCGGTCTCGAAACCGCTTTGCCCAATGAAAGGAGCACCCAATGCAAGCCCTCTCTCACCCCGATAGCCGCAGCTATGCCCGCATCGCAGGGGCGCTTTACCTCACCATTGCCGTCTCTGGCGGGTTCGCCATCGCCTATGTCCCCGAGGTCATCAACGTCGCAGACAACCCCGCGGAAACGCTTGAGAACATCAGCGCCATGCCGGGTCTGTTCCTTGCAGGGATTGGCGGAGACATCGTGATGATGCTGTCCGAAGTTCTGCTGACAGTGATGCTGTTCTTCATGTTTCGCACGGTCAGCCCGACGCTTTCTGCCATGGCAGCCCTTGCGCGGCTCAGCATGGTCGCCGTCATGTCGGCAATGTTGTTCTTCAGCGCGGCAATCTTTGCACTTGCGACGGATGCGTCATTCCTGTCTGGCTTCAACGCCCCCGAGCGCGCCAGCCTCGCCGAACTATTCACCTATCTCGATGCGGTCGGCGTCTGGATATGGCAGCTCTTCTTCGCGCTGCACCTTGTCGTTCTCGGGACACTGATCCTGAAATCCGAGGCCTATCCGCGGCTTCTGGGCTATGGCATGGCCATCGGCAGCATAGGGTATGCGCTGGACAGTCTTTATGCCTTTGCCCTGCCAGACTTCACGCTTCTGGGGCAGGCGCGTATTGGTCTGCTTGCGGTTGTGACGCTTTCCGAGGTTGGCTTTGCGCTCTGGCTGCTGGTCCGCGGGCCCAGCCAAACGCCCACGCCCACGCACGCCTAACCCGGCACAATCCGCGCGGTCAGAACGCGGATCGACGCCGCCCCGAACAACAGACCAAATCCCGCATCAAAAACCCGCGCCGCCCGACCATAGGCGCGGGCAATTCGGGGGGCCGAAAACATGACGGCATAGCCTAAAAACACCACCATCGAGGCCGCAATCAGTATTCCGAACAACGCCCAGACATCAGCGCCAGACGCCCCTGCCGGCAGGGCAATCGCGTATATCGCGCCCCAGGCAAGGATCGCTTTCGGGTTCGTCAGGTGAAGCGCCAACCCCCGCAGGAAACTGCGCCCGCTACCGCCCGCTGTTGCCGAAACTGTGCGTCCATACCATGCGGCACGCAGCGATTTTATCGCCAGCCACAACAAATAGGCAGCCCCCACATAGCGGATCACCTCAAACACCCAGACGTTCGCCATCATGACCGCCGACATGCCCAATGCCGCCGCACATCCAAGCATCGCCGATCCAACCAGCACACCAGTCGCCAAGGCCAGCCCGGCGCGTCGCCCCTGTCCCATCGCCGTTGAGGATATCGCCAAAGTCGCCGGCCCCGGAGAGCCCCCGGCCAGCATCCAGCCAACCACCACGACCCACAATTCAACGCCCAAGACGGGCGCCGTTCATGATATTGCGCATTTCGCGGATCGCTGGCTCAAGTCCGCGGAAAATCGCTTCGCCGATCAGGAAATGCCCGATATTCAACTCGCGCACCTCGGGAAATTCGGCGACAGGTGCCACGGTGTCATAGGTCAGCCCGTGCCCAGCATGGACCTCAAGCCCCAGCGAATGCGCGAAGGTCGACATCTCGCGCAGACGCTCAAGTTCGGCGTCACGTTCATCGAAATGGCCCTCGGCGTGGAAATCACAGTAAGCCCCGGTGTGCAGTTCGATCACCTCGGCCCCGATCCGGTTCGCGGCCTCAATCTGGCGTTTGTCGGCCGCGATGAAAATCGACACCCGACACCCCGCATCCCGCAAAGGCGCAATGAAATGCGCCAGACGGTTTTCGTCCTTGGCGACTTCAAGTCCGCCTTCTGTTGTCCGTTCTTCACGTTTTTCGGGAACAATGCACACCGCGTGCGGCTTGTGACGCAGAGCAATCGCCTGCATCTCATCCGTCGCGGCCATCTCAAAGTTCAAGGGCACCGACAGAACCTCCATCAGCCCATCGATATCCGCATCCGAGATATGACGGCGATCCTCGCGCAAATGCGCCGTGATGCCGTCCGCGCCCGCCTCTTCTGCGATCTTGGCCGCACGCAAGGGATCGGGATACACACCGCCGCGCGCGTTGCGCACTGTTGCGACGTGATCAATGTTAACGCCCAGTCGAAGGGGGGGTTGGTCTGCCATGGTGGCCTCCGCACGATTACTGGGCAGAGACTAGTAGCGCGCGCGCACTTAACAAGCGCAAAGGGGCACGAAACCGTGCCCCTGTCATGATTAGTGAACGTTCACAGGCGCAAAATCGTTCTGACGGGCCAAAGCAAAGGCCATCGAGCGGTCTTTCACCAAGGCAAGCCGTGCGCCATCTGCCGAGTGCAGCGCGTAAATCTGCTCGCTGCCCATCGCCTGATCCTGAACCTCTTCCGGCAGGTCAGCGACCGCCACGGGGCGCACATAGACCAGCTTGTCTGCGGCGAGCTTTTTAAAGTCATACTGCGTATTCATACCACCTACTCCTCTCAAGTCTTGCTGATGCTGATCGTCTGCACCACCTGTTCCGGCACCGCGCGCGCCAGATCGATATGTAACAGACCGTGCTCCATTGAGGCCCCGGCAACATCGACACCATCAGCAAGCAAAAACGTCCGCTGAAACTGCCGCGCTGCGATGCCGCGGTGCAAAAACACCCGGTCTGCGCTGTCATCCGTTTGCTTGCCCCTCACGACAAGCTGGCGGTTTTCAACCGTGATAGACAGGTCATCGTCACGAAACCCCGCCACAGCGAGCGTGATGCGGAACGCGTTTTCCTGCACATGTTCTATATTATACGGGGGATATCCGTTTTCGGATTTCGCCGTGCGTTCCACCAGCCGTTCTAGCTGGTCAAAGCCAAGTAAAAAGGGGTGTGTCCCCAAAGTCATCTTCGTCATGCGACGTCCTCGAATAAAGCGACGGTGCTGTGTTCGGCCCCTGTCGGCGACCGCTGTTGATAGAAATATGGGGGTGCAATGGGGCGTTAACAAGGCCAGTTCACGCTTTGAAATGAGGGGGGTTCACGTTATCTAAAGGTCTGAGCCACAAGGTATCGCCCGAAAACATGACCAATGAACCGCCCCATAAGATGGACCACGAAGAGGTTCTGCGCTTCAAACTTGAGGCTTGGCGTCGCGAACACCGTGACCTTGATGAGGCGATCCGCGCTCTGGATGAACGCGGCACCGGCGATCCGTTGACCGTTAAGCGGTTGAAAAAGCAGAAACTTGGTCTGAAAGATCGCATTGCCCAGCTGGAAGACCAACTGACCCCCGATATCATCGCCTGAGGCGTTGCGACCCTTGGCGCACGGCGCTAGGGTCCGGGCGTGAAATTGTCGGGGGACCACCGCGTGAGCGTTAAAGTTGGCATCATCATGGGCAGTCAGTCGGACTGGCCCACCATGAAACCCGCCGCCGAGATTCTCGACGACCTTGGCGTCCCTTACGAGACCAAAATCGTCTCGGCGCACCGCACCCCCGATCGTCTATGGGACTACGGAAAAACTGCTGCTGATCGCGGCCTGCAAGTGATCATCGCAGGCGCAGGCGGCGCTGCGCACCTTCCCGGCATGATGGCGTCCAAAACGCGCATCCCCGTCGTCGGCGTGCCGGTTGAGACCCGCGCCCTGAAAGGCGTCGACAGTCTTTACTCCATCCTTCAGATGCCGCGGGGCTATCCGGTCGCCACCATGGCCATCGGCGGTGGCATGAACGCAGGCCTCATGGCCGCGCAAATGCTGGCCACCACCGACGCCGCCCTCGCCGCCCGGCTTGACGCATGGCGCGACGCCCTCACCGCCTCAATCCCGGAAGACCCAAGCGATGACTGACGCCCTGAACCCCGGCCAGACCATCGGCATCCTCGGCGGCGGCCAGCTTGGCCGCATGCTGGCAATGGCGGCCGCGCGCCTCGGCCTTAAGGTCCACATCTTCGAGCCGGGCGAAAATCCCCCGGCTGGCGAAGTCGCCCACAAAACAACCACCGCGCCCTACGAAGACGAGGCCGCCCTCACCGCCTTCGCCGACAGCGTCGATGTCGTCACCTATGAGTTCGAAAACGTCCCGGCCGACGCGCTCGACCTGATCGAAGCCCGTGTCCCGATCCGCCCCAACCGCACCGCGCTGGCAACAAGTCAGGATCGCCTGACCGAGAAAACCTTCCTCAAAGACATCGGCCTCGATACAGCCCCCTTCGCCACTGTCAGCACCGAAGCCGAACTGGCGCAGGCATTGGCCAAGGTCGGCATGCCCTCGATCCTGAAAACCCGCCGCCTCGGCTATGACGGCAAAGGTCAGGCGCGTATCAACGATCGTCACGACGCGCCCACCGCACTGGCCGCGATGAACGGTGCGGACGCGATCCTCGAAGGCTTCGTCAATTTCGACCGCGAGATCAGCGTCATCGCCGCGCGCGGCCTTGATGACACCATCGCCTGCTTTGAACCCGGCGAGAACGTCCATACCGACGGCATCCTCGACACCACGCGCGTGCCTGCCGACATCTCAACTGCAACGCGCGAACGCGCTTTCGGCATCGCAGGCACCATCCTGACCGCGCTGGACTATATCGGCGTGATCGGCGTCGAAATGTTCGTCTCGGGCGATGAGATCGTGATCAATGAATTCGCCCCTCGCGTGCACAACTCAGGCCACTGGACTGAGGCGGGCGCGGTGATCGACCAGTTCGAACAACACATCCGCGCCGTCGCTGGCTGGCCCCTTGTCGACCCGGTGCGTCACTCGGATGTCGAGATGACCAATCTCATCGGCGACGACATCAACCAAGCCCACGCAATCGCCTCGGAAACCGGCGCGCGCCTGCACCTTTATGGCAAGGCCGAAGCCCGTCCGGGGCGCAAAATGGGCCACGTCACCCGCGTGCTCGATCCCGCCACGGATCGCTGATGGGGCGGCGCATCCGACTGGCCACGCGCGGCCTTGTGTTCAACGGCGACCGACTGCTCCTTGTGAACGCATGGCCCGACGGCAAAAGCGACCTGATGTGCGCCCCCGGTGGCGGCGCGGAACTGCACCAATCCCTGCCCGACAACCTGCGCCGCGAGATTTACGAGGAAACCGGCCTGACCGTCACCGTCGGCCCCTGTGTGCTGATCAACGAATTCCACGACCCGGGCGGCGACTTCCACCAAGTCGACATCTACTTCCGCTGCACACTCGTTTCGGGCGAACTGTCAGACACTTGGCAAGATGTGGAAAACATCGTCACCGACCGCCGCTGGGTCACCCGCGAGGAACTGGCCACCTTGCGCGTCAAACCCGACAGTCTTGCCGAAGTCGCGTGGGACCACGACGGCACCGCCGCCTACGACGCTTTGGAACCGCTCTTGCGCTGACCACCCAGCACGCCCAGAGCCACCCCACCAAGCACGACAGCGCTCGCCAATATCAGGCGCCCGCTGGCCACCTCGCCCAACACGATCACCCCGCCGACAACCGCAATCACCGGCACAGTCAGTTGCGTCAGCGCCGCCACCGCCGCGTCCAGTTTGGGTAAAACCGTATACCAAAGCGCATAGCCAAGCCCCGACGTTACCGCACCGCAGACAATCGCCAGAATAGCGCCACTGGCGCTCATCCCGTCTTGCACAATCAGCCACGCCAACACCGCCAACGGGATCGAACAAATGAAGTTCGCGCCGGTCTCGGCCATCGGGTCCGTCGCGCCACGGCCCGCCAGCGAATAGACGCCCCAGGCAACCGCCGCGATGCCCATCATCAAAGCGGCCCCTAGCGGCGGCGCACCCACCGCGCCCGGCCACAAAAGCCAGATCAGCCCGCCAAAGGCCACCGCCGCACCGACCCAGCGCAACGCCGGAGGACGTTCACCCTTCAACAGCGCGCCCGCAAACATCGTTACCTGGACGCCGCCGAACAAGATCAACGCCCCGACGCCCGCGTCCAAAGCCACGTAGGCAAAGGAAAAGCCCAACATGTATGCCATCAAGGACCCGGTCCCGACGAGCCTTCGTCCAGTCAGCAGCTTCGGCATATTCCCGCGAAAATAGAGCAACACCCCAAGGCACAACGCTCCGGCCAAAACCCGCAACGCCTGAAACGCCGCTGGCCCGGTTTCACCGTCCAACAACCCCCATCGGTTCAGAATCGAATTCGAGGCAAACGCCACCATCGTCAAAGCGGTGAGCGCAAAGAGCTTCACGTTTTCGCCACAGCATTGAACGCATGCGGCACCACGGTCGACAGATCCTGCCCGCCAAGGTCTTGCTCAATCATCGCTTCATAGCGCGCCAGAGCGGCCTTCAGTGCCGTTGCCTCGCGATCCAACTCCTGCGATGTGGCGACCATAAGTGCTGCATCCTTCGCAATTCCCGAAACCGGAAAACCGACCGCATCGCTGTCACCCTTGATAATTGGCATCCGCTGCAAGAACGCCGGCGAGGCCGCCGGACTCTTCTCCAGAAATCCAAGGATCGTCTCGTATTCCAGACCCAAACCAGCGCCGGTCTCCAACGCCTCCGAGAGCACCTCCCACATACCAGTCAACACCATATTGTTGACGATCTTGGCCGAGGCCCCGGCCCCAAGTCCGCCGACATGCGCCACCTTGTCGGAGACCATCGCGGCGACAGGAGCAAAACGCGCGACATCCTCCGCACTGCCGCCCACGAACATCCCGACCACGCCCGTCGCCAACATGTCCGGTCCGCCTGAAATAGGCGCATCAACCAAAGCACCGCCCGCATCCTTGATATGGGGCGCGAGGTCACGCACGACGTTGGGCGACACGGTTGACGTCTCTACAATAAGCTTCCCGCTCAGGTCCAGCGTTGAAAGGCGTGTCAGCACATCGCGTGCGGCGGCGTCATTGAACAGCGACAAAATCAATACATCTGAATCAGCGACGAGATCACGCAGTGCGCCAACGCCTTCAAAACCCGCCGCGCTTGCCCTGTCGGCGTCCACGCCACTGCGCGTCCATCCGCGAACTTCGGCCCCCATGTCGGCAAAACGCGCCGCCAAAGCCCAGCCCATCCGGCCCAGTCCGATCACTCCGATGCGTTCACTCATCTCGCCGTCTTCCTTAACGCAAACCTAAACGCGCGAACGGTCGCACCGACGTGATACCGACGTCATACCGACGTTGGATTTCAGCCCTTCCAGGCCCCGTTTCGCCCCGTGTCGATCATCAGCTGCACGTTCTCCGGATCAGCGTCCGGCGTGATCCCGTGACCAAGGTTGAAAATGTGTGGACCCTTTGAAAACGCACGACAAATCGCGCCAGTCTCGTCGATCAGATCCTGCCCGCCGGTCACCATATGCGACGACTTCAGGTTGCCCTGAACGCAGCCATCGACCTGCACATTCGCCGCCGCCCATTCCGCATCCACCGAGTTGTCCAACGCCACGCAATCCGCCCCGGTAGCCTTTGAAAACCCTACATATTTTTCGCCAGCCTCACGCGGAAACGCAATCACCGGAACGCCCGGATGCCGCGCCTTCATCTCTGCAATGATCCGTTTTGCAGGCTCCAAAGCGAACTCATCAAAGTCCGCCCCTTTCAGCGATCCGGCCCAGCTATCAAACAGCTTCACGACCTCAGCTCCCGCCTCGATCTGCGCCGAAAGATATTCCACAGTCGCCGCCTCAATCCGCTCCATAACCGCTTTAAACAAAGGGCGATTCTCGGCCTTCAAAGCATGCGCTGGCCCCTGATCAGGCGTTCCACGCCCCGCGATCATATATGTCGCAACGGTCCATGGCGCGCCCGCAAATCCAATCAGTGTCGTCTCTTTCGGTAATTCATCCGCCAGCTTCGCGACGGTCCCGTAAATTGGCGCAAGGTGATCGTGGATTGCATCCGCGGGCTTCAGCTTGTCGAAATCGGCTTGCTCGGTGATCGTCGACAACCTCGGCCCCTCACCCGTCACGAACCAAAGGTCCGCGCCCAGCGCGTCGGGGATCAATAGAATATCCGCAAAAAGAATAGCCGCATCAAAGCCATAGCGGCGGATTGGCTGCAGCGTGACTTCGGCGGCCAAATCGGAATTATAGCACAGCGACAGAAAATCCCCGGCCTCGGCGCGGGTTGCGCGATACTCGGGCAGATACCGCCCGGCTTGCCGCATCATCCAGATCGGAGGCGTATCTAACGTCTCGCCAGCCAGTGCGCGCAGGATTAACTTATCGTTTGCCATGTCAGGATACCTTCTCAACTTGGATAAGAGAGGTCCCAGCCAGACGTAAGATTGTCAATACAATGAGTTGTCAGTTTTTTCTGACGCCCTTACACAGGCAATTATGAAGAATATGCCTGATCCCGAAAATCCGTTCCGCATCGGCACCCGAGGCTCTCCTCTGGCGCTGGCGCAAGCCCACGAAACCCGCGACCGTTTGTCGGCAGCTTTCGATCTGCCGTCCGAAGCGTTTGAGATTGTCGTGATCAAGACGACCGGCGATGCGATCCTTGACCGTCCGTTGAAGGAAATCGGCGGTAAAGGCCTTTTCACCCGCGAGATTGAAGACGACCTGCTGGCGGGTCGGATCGATATTGCGGTGCATTCAATGAAAGACATGCCGGTGGAACAGCCGGGGGGTCTGACGCTTGATTGTTATTTGCCGCGCGAAGATGTGCGTGATGCTTTCATCGCCCCCAGCGGTGGCACGCTTGCGGGTCTGGCACCGGGCACGAAAGTCGGCACCTCCTCACTGCGTCGCAAAGCGCAATTGCTAAACCGGCGCCCCGATCTTGAGATTGTTGAGTTTCGCGGTAACGTGCAGACAAGATTGAAGAAATTGGAGGCCGGTGTCGCCCACTGCACCTTCCTTGCCATGGCCGGTTTGAACCGCCTCGGCATGTCAGATGTCCCAGCCACGGCTATCGACACCGCCGAAATGCTCCCCGCCGTCGCACAAGGCGCGATTGGCATTGAACGGCGCAGCGATGATGCACGCGCGACCGAAATGCTGGCCGCGTTACATCACCTTGAAACAGGTCAAAGACTGGCGGCAGAACGCGCTTATCTGGCCGCGCTCGATGGCTCGTGCGAGACACCAATTGCGGGCCTTGCCACGCTTGACGGCGGGACCCTGACCCTGCGCGGAGAAATCCTGCGCACCGACGGGTCCGAAGCGCTGAGCGATATCCGCAGTGGTCCCATCGAAGACGGTGCAGCCATCGGCAAGGACCTTGCGGAAAGCCTGTTGGCCCGCGCGGGTGACGGCTTTTTTGATTGGAAAACCGCGTCCTGACCCAGGACGCGGAAGGACCGGTTTAGCGCCCGATTAACGCAACCGGCGCGAACTCGGACCGCTCGTAATCAAGCGGTGCTTTGTCGGCGGCAATTGTCTCGCGCTTGAATTCATACACCATCTCGCCGGCGTCCTCTTCGGACGCCACGATCAGACACTGAGACATATGGCGCGCGCCATCATAGACATCGACCAGCCCACGCAATTGCGGCGCATCATCGGCATCAAGCGCAAAGCCCTCATCCCAATACCGCAGAATGGTAAACGTCTCATCCCCGACGCGAACCCGCAGACGGCTTTTCTTCGCCCGGTTACGCTTTCTGGCTGCTTCCAGCCCTTCACGCACCTCTTTTGGCAGATACTCTGACATAGCATCATCCCCCCATGGGATAGTCTGAGCCGATTCGCTCGCTGGGCAAAGAAAACACTGATTTCATGACAGAATAATGAAACAATCCACAGGCTTGCGAGGTCTTTGGACGCATGAATTCGCGAAGAACCCCAGACTTCATGCGTTGCTCTCTGCAAATACGCACAGAGCCTCTGTAGCCAAAGGGATGGTTTCTGAAGGCCACAGCCGCATATTGAGCCTCAAAGGAGAATACACATGGGTAAGCTTGTTGACGGCGTCTGGCATGATGTCTGGTATGAAACGAAATCGAATGATGGGGCATTTGTCCGGGCGGACGCAAAGTTCCGCAACTGGATCACGCCGGATGGCGCGCCCGGTCCTTCGGGCGACGGCGGCTTCAAAGCAGAAGCGGATCGCTATCATCTTTATGTTTCGTTTGCCTGTCCCTGGGCGCACCGCACCCTGATGTTTCGCAAGCTGAAAGGGCTTGAGGACATGATTTCGATCTCGGTCGTTGACCCGGACATGTTGTCCGATGGCTGGACTCTGGCCGGTGACTATCCGGGCGCAACGGGTGATACGCTATATGGCCTGCCATTTGCCCGCGATATCTATACAAAATCCGATCCCACGATGTCGGGCCGCGTTACGGTGCCCATTCTTTGGGATAAGCAGACCGAGACGATCGTTTCGAACGAAAGTTCCGAGATCATTCGCATGTTCAATTCAGCCTTTGACGGGCTAACCGGCAATACCGACGACTACTGGCCCGAGCACATGCGCGATGAGATCGAAGAAGTGAACGCGCGCATTTACGACACGTTAAACAATGGTGTGTATAGATGTGGATTTGCGACCTCGCAGAAGGCCTATGATGACGCCGCGTCTACGCTATTTGAAACGCTGGATTGGCTGGAAGCGCGGTTGTCCAATAATCGCTACCTTATGGGGGATCAGATTACCGAAGCCGACTGGCGACTTGTGCCGACCTTGTTCCGGTTCGATCTGGTTTACCATTTGCATTTCAAATGTAATCGCAGCCGGATCGTCGATTTCCCGAACCTCTGGGCCTATACGCGGGAGCTTTATCAATGGGTCGCTCCGAACGGCACTCGGATCGCCGAGACGGTCAACTTCGATCACATCGTGCGCCACTATCACTATAGCCACGAGACGATTAACCCGCATCGCATCATCCCGATCAATCCGGTTATCGACTGGGATGCCCCGCACGGACGGGAGACTTCGAAAGCCGCTTAACTGGCACGGCCGTGATATTCGACAATCGCCGCCAAGTCATTTGGCGGCGTTTGCTCGGGCACCATCGCGGCGGCGTTCGGAATATGGTTGAAGATTGAGCCATCCGAGAAAAAAGTGCTGTTGGAGACAAAAACGATGCGCGCCGACGGCCTGCGATAGCTGGCATAGTCAGCAATCGCCAGCGCGCTGCCCTGCTCAAGGTTCAAATCAAGTACGATCACGTCAACGTCGTGAACGCGCATGAAGTCAGTCGCATCGGCCTGACTGTGGACAACCGCTACGCTGTTGCCCTGCCGCTCAAGATGACGCGACCAGATGCGCGCCAAATGCGGATTATTTCCGACGATCAATACCACCATACCACCTCCCGCGGCGGGAAGCCGCTGCGGATAAATACCCCGAGGCCAGAATTGGTCGATAATGCTTAACAAGTGGTTAATATGTGTGAAGTTCCGGTTAACCATTGGCGGGTCCATGCCGATGCGCTGCTTGCGACCGCCAACCGCGATGCTAGAGTTCAACCAACAATTTTTAGGACTTTGCATTCCATGAATAAATCTCTCTTTGCCCTGTCAGCTGCTCTCATTCTGCCTGCCGCTGCCGCGACAGCCTGCGGCGGTTCCTTTCAGGGATTTGTTTCCGAACTTAGGGCCGAGGCCGTCGCAAATGGCGCGTCCGCGACCATAGCAGACCGGTTTTTTGCGAGTGTTCAAAAGGATGATGCGGTTCTCAGGGCAGATCGTTCACAGGGTATTTTCACCCGACCATTCCTCGATTTCTCGGGCCGTTTGATCTCGAACAACCGGCTTCAGAACGGGCAATTGAACGGGCGGAAGTGGGACGCTGTGTTTGATCGGATCGAACGCGAGTATGGTGTTTCACGCGGTGTGCTTCTGGCGTTTTGGGCGTTTGAGACCGACTTCGGTGCCGTGCAAGGTGACTTCAATACGGTTAATGCGCTGGTCACTCTTGCCCACGATTGCCGCCGGCCCGAACTTTTCCGTCCACAGGTTTTTGCCGCCCTCGAACTGTTCGAGCGCGGAGATCTGGATCCTGCCCGCACAACCGGCGCATGGGCGGGCGAGATCGGCATGGTGCAAATGCTGCCCGAAGACATCATCGAAAACGGGGTCGACGGAGACGGGGACGGTCAGGTCACGTTAAAGACATCTCCGGCGGACGCCCTGTTGTCGGGTGGCAAGATGCTGAGTTCTCTGGGCTGGCGCGCAGGCGAGCCCTGGTTGCAGGAAGTCACCATGCCGCAGAACTTCGACTGGTCCAAAACCGGGCTGGACCGCAAGCGCACGGCGCGCGAATGGGTCCAGCTTGGTGTGGCGCCTCGAAACGGACGGCTTGAAGCGAAGAACCTGCCAGCTGCGATCATCCTGCCTCAGGGTCACCGCGGCCCAGCGTTTATGGCCTACCCCAACTTCGACGTGTTCTTCGAGTGGAACCAAAGCTTTGTCTACGTGACCACGGCCGCATACTTTGCGACACGGCTGGAAGGTGGACCGCCAATGAATCCGGGAAATCCGACCCCCGGCCTTGGCCGTGATGGAATGAAGTCGCTGCAACAAAAGCTACAATCCCGGGGCTATGACGTGGGTGGAATCGACGGAATACTGGGCGCCAATACCCGCGCAGCCGTTCAGGCCGAGCAACAACGACTCGGACTTCCTGCCGACGCTTGGCCGACGCAAGAGCTGCTAAACGCGCTCTAGCAGATTTGGACGATACCCCGATCGCCGGGCTTACACCCCAGACGGTCACTGGCGGTGCCGGTGTTCATCACCGCCGCCAGGGCAAGCAGGATCAATCCTGCTACCAAAAAATCACTCATAAGAGCCCCCACTCTTAACTATACGCCCTTAGACTAGGGGACAGACCTAAGTAATTTCAAGGATTTAGCACATCAATCCGTGGCAACAGTTATGTTCCGAACTGGAAACCGCAGGCCATCCGTGGTGATAAGCACGAGGCGTGTGCCGTCTTTTACAATCAGATCACAACGTGCAGATCCGTTGTCGAAATCCACGCAAACGGTGCTGTCAGCTTCCATGCGATAGGCTCCGGCCCAGATCGGACCATCGTCCGTATAGGTGTATTCGTAGCGTCCATCTTGGCGATATGTAGACTTGGAACCATCAAAGAATTCAATAACTTGCCCCGACAGAAGCTCTGTGAGCCCCATCTGATCAAGTTCAGTATCGGTGCTGCGCAGGCTTTCCGTCGCATTGGCGACGCTCGCCAGAGCCAGAAAGGTCAGGGTTAGAGATAGTCTCATCTCGCCACCCTGCGGCAGCGGCGGAGATCTGACCAATCACGTTTGCGTTGCTTATTCCGCCGCCAGAGGGATATCGCGACGACCGATCTCGGCAATCTCGGCTGTGACCGATTCCATCAGACCTGCGAAATTCTGGAAATTTCCGTTCGGTCGTATGGCCTGTTCATTCATGTAAAGCGCGCGGTCGATCTCAATTTGCACGACATGCTGCGAACGCGCCGGTCGACCGTAATGCTGCGTGACAAAGGCACCGGCAAAAGGTGCGTTGCGCGCAACCCGCAATCCCGCCGCTGCGAAGGCGGCTTCGATCCGGTCAACAATCTTGCTGTCTGCCGCTGCGCCGAACCGATCCCCAAGCACGATATCTGGCCGCTTTCCACGTGGGTGTGAAAGGCTTTCAAGCGCCTCGTGAGGCATCGAATGACAGTCAATCAGCACGGCCTCGCCAAACAGCGCATGGCTTTCATCGAGCAGGGTCTGGATCGCATCATGCCAGGGCTGCCACACATCGCGGATACGCGTGTCCGCTTCGCGCCGGGTCAGTTTGCCACGATAGATTGCGCGCCCATTCGCCACAACGCGCGGCACAACGCCAAGCCCTGATGCAACACGCGGGTTGTGCGCATTGCGGGCAAGACCTTCGATCAACGCCGGGTCAAGTTCATCTGCCGAGCGGTTCACATCAACCCAGGCACGGGGGTGGGTCGCTGTGAGGAAAGGCGCGCCGTGCTTGGGGGCCATGTCGAAGAGCTGATCCACGAATGCGTCTTCCGAGGATCGAAGCTTGCGCTCATCCAGGATGGAACGTCTGATAAAGCTCCACGGATAGTCGCGTCCGGAATGGGGCGACGCAAAAACAACGCTTGTTGTTCTGACGTCCGGCATTCTCAGTCGATATGGTTTCACGCGGCTTGCTCCTTGTTGTAGGGGAATATAGAGCAATTTCTGGCAATGCCAAAAGCCCTTGAAGTGAAAGAGCGAACCTATTATAGCCACCCCGACCAGCGCGGGGCTTGCCCCGCGTCTTGTTCTTTTGAGCAAGGTGGAAAAGTTTGAAGACAGGGCGATTAGCTCAGCGGTAGAGCACTTCGTTGACATCGAAGGGGTCACTGGTTCGATCCCAGTATCGCCCACCATGAACCGCCGTATTCCCAAGGGAATATGGTAGAACCGAAACCAAAAGGCGCCCTTCACGCGCCGCGAAATAGGGAGAAGAACATGAAAGTTCGTAACTCACTCCGCTCGCTGAAGAACCGGCATCGCGATTGCCGTGTCGTGCGCCGTAAGGGCCGTGTCTATGTGATCAACAAGACGCAGCGCCGGTTCAAAGCGCGTCAGGGCTGATTCGGCTCCGACGTCGAGGGAATATCTGGAAAAGGCCGCTCCTACGGGATGCGGCCTTTTTCTTATTTCAGGTTCCTTCGTAGGCGCGTGAAAATAAATTTGATCAAATTGTGTTTCGGACGGTTGTCGAAGTTCAAGGCGACTGACATGTCTCAGGGAAACGAAGGAAGGACTTTGCAATGATTGAAAAACGTCAATTCTACATCAACGGTGCGTGGGTCGATCCGATCGCGGGCACTGATTGTGACGTGATCGACCCTTCCACGGAAGAAGCCGTTGCGGTGATTTCTCTCGGTGGTCAGGCCGATACCGACGCAGCCGTTGCTGCCGCGAAGGCCGCCCTGCCCGCGTGGCGCGCACTGAAGCCCGAGACGCGGATCGAATATGTCGAGCGTATTCTGACGGCATATAAAGAGCGCGAACATGACATGGCCAAGGCAATGAGCCTTGAGATGGGCGCGCCGATTGAATTTTCGCTGGACGAACAGGTGGATTCCGGTGACTGGCACATTCGGGGGTTCCTTCACGCGGTAAAGAACTTCGAGTGGGAGCATAGCCTAGAAGGACAGCGCGGCACGCGTATTCTGAAGGACCCAATTGGTGTTGTCGGTATGATCACGCCTTGGAACTGGCCGATGAACCAGGTCACGCTCAAAGTCATTCCCGCGATGATGACGGGCTGCACGATGGTGTTGAAGCCCTCTGAGGTCGCGCCGTTGTCATCGCTTTTATTTGCCGAGATCATGGATGCTGCTGGCGTTCCGCCTGGCGTGTTCAATCTTGTGAACGGTGACGGGGTCGGTGTTGGCACGCAACTCTCAACACACCCTGACGTGGATATGATTTCGTTCACCGGATCGACCCGTGCGGGTATCGCGATTTCGAAAGCGGCTGCGGACACGCTGAAGCGCGTGTCGCTCGAGCTTGGTGGTAAGGGCGCGAATATCGTCTTTGCGGATGCGGACGCAGATGCGGTAAAGCGCGGCGCGGCGCAGGTCTTTGAGAATACCGGCCAGTCCTGCAACTCGCCAACCCGGATGCTGGTTGAACGCGGCCGGTACGATCAGGCCGTGGAAGAAGCTGCGGAAGTTGCCCGGTCAACCCGTGTGGGACCTGCCGCCGAGAAGGGATCGCACATTGGCCCGCTGGTAAATGAGACGCAGTTCAACAAGGTGCAGGGTCTTATTCAAAAGGGCATCGATGAAGGTGCGCGACTGGTCGAGGGGGGCGTAGGCCGCCCGGATGGGCTGAACCGCGGGTATTTTGCGCGTCCGACGGTCTTTGCCGATGTGACGCCCGATATGACAATCATGCAGGAAGAGATATTCGGTCCCGTCTTATCGATCATGCCGTTTGATTCGGCAGACGAGGCGCTCTCGATTGCGAACGATACAGTCTATGGGCTGACGAATTACGTGCAGTCCAGCGATCCTGCGAAACTTGAGCGCTTCGCCCGTGAATTGCATTCCGGGATGGTCCAGATGAACGGCAAAGGTCGTGGCAAGGGTGCGCCATTCGGCGGTGTCGGGCAATCGGGCAACGGGCGCGAGGGTGGCGTTTGGGGGCTGGAAGAGTTTGTCGAGATCAAGTCTGTGGGCGGCTGGCCGGTCTGACGGCTTAGCGTTTTATTACAGCGGCTTGCCGCGCGACCTCATGATCAAGCTCGCGCGGTCCGTGTTTTGCTGCAGTCATGGCATCTTCAAGACTTTCGCCGTCGACCGCCCCTGCGGCGATGCGTGACAGGCTGTAAGTCGGCACACGCGTGATCCCTTTCAGCAGATTACGCGACAGTGTGAGGACCGCGAGATAGAGCGTTTGCGCCCCGAGGACGCCGGCACCTTCAGCCGGTGTTCCTTCGGCAATCGTCTCGCAGGCGCTGACATCTGATGACATGTAGCTGCGGCAAATCATTGGGCGGGCTTCATAGGCGCGGCAAAGGCGTGTTTCCGGATCGAGCGAAGGACAGGCTTTGGACGTCCATGCACGTCCGTCGGGCTGACCCTTCAACGGTGCGAGCGCCTCAAAAAGACGTCTGGCTTCTGTTTGGGTAATCGTTCCGCCATCTTCTCCGCTCAGGATGCAGCAAAAGGCGCAACCGGGCGCGCACGCGGCATGCGATGCGGGGCCGGCTGGGTCTGCGAGCTGCGGTGCAATTGCGGTGCGGCCAATCACTTCGGCGGCGTCTCCGTCCCGCAAACGCCGCAAAACTTCGTTCAAAGGCATTGAATGCTGAACGGCGGTGTCGACCCATGCAATCAAAGCGCGTCGCGCCGGATCGCGCAAAGCAGGAGGAACACCCTTGGTCGGTGCCTTTGCGGCTTTGGCTTGAAGATCGGCCAGTGATTTAAGCCCCTTCATGCAACTGGCCTCCAAACGCCCTGGAATACTCATGTGCGGAAATGCTCAAAGTCTGCGCGTAGGCGCGGTTTTCTGCGAGTTTTATGAACATTATATACACCGGGAAATCAGCCATTGGAGAAAACGATGCTAACCCAGATCAAAGGCCTGCACCACGTCACATCGCTGGCGTCATCAGCGGCAAAAAACAACGCCTTTTTCACCGACGTGCTTGGATTGCGCCGGATCAAAAAGACCGTGAACTTCGATGCGCCTGACGTCTATCACCTCTATTACGGTGATGAAGTCGGTACCGCTGGGTCCGTAATGACCTATTTCCCGTTCCAGAACGCCGCGCGCGGACGGGCTGGCACTGGCGAGGTAGGAACGACCACATTTGCGGTCCCGCACGGAACCCTGAAAGCATGGGCCGACCGTCTAACGGCGCATGGAACGCAGGAGCTTAAAACGGATAGGCGCTTCGGGCAGGAGCGCTTGCTGTTTAAGGGACCCGATGGCGATGCATTCGCCTTGGTTGAAGCGGACGATGCCCGCGCACCGTGGACCGGGAATGGTGTGTCTGAAGAGATGGCCATCCGCGGATTTCATTCGGCAGATATGCGGGTCCAAGATGGTGGTGCCAGCGCCGAGCTGTTGAAGTTCATGGGCTACGAAGAAGTGGATCGCGCCGATAATATTACCCGCTTTGGGATATCTGGCGGCAATGAGGCGAACACGATTGATATCGAAATCTTGCCTTCGGTTGGCTCTGCCGGTCAGGGTGCTGGGTCGGTCCATCACATCGCATTTGCTGTTGAAAACCGTGCGCGACAGCTTGAGGTCCGCGAAGCGCTGATGGACACCGGCTATCAGGTGACGCCGGTTATTGATCGCGATTATTTCTGGGCGATCTACTTCCGCACACCGGGCGGCGTTCTGTTTGAAATTGCGACGAATGAGCCCGGGTTCGACGTGGACGAAGACACAGCGCATCTTGGTGAGGCCTTGAAGCTGCCAAGCCAGCACGCGCATTTGCGAGAAAAGCTCGAGCGCCAGCTTGAGCCACTGGAGGCCTGATCGTGTCTTATATCGCGGCCAGCACGGCAGGGGCGCCCGGCGCGCCTCTGTTTGTGACGTTTCACGGCACCGGAGGCGACGAGACCCAGTTCCACGGCCTTGCACGTCAACTTGTCCCAGGAGCGCATGTTGTGTCACCTCGGGGCGATGTGTCCGAAAATGGGATGAACCGCTATTTTCGGCGCACCGGGGAAGGCGTGTATGACATGGATGATCTTGCCACGCGCACGACCGCAATGGCGTCGTTTCTGAAAAAAACCAAGGCGGGAATAAACACAGATCGCGTGATCGGGCTTGGATACTCGAATGGAGCAAACATTCTCGCGTCTGTTGCTCTCAGCGATCCGGATATCTTCGATGATATGATCCTGATGCACCCGTTGATCCCGTGGACACCCTCGCCACAGCCGGGCCTGACGGATCGCCGCGTGTTGATCACAGCGGGTCAACGCGATCCCATTTGCCCGCCGACCGAGACCGAGGCATTGGCGCAATATCTTGTCGCACAAGGCGCAAATACGCGAGTCGAGTGGCATCCGGGAGGTCATGAAATTGCGCATAATGAATTGGCTGCGGCTCAGGTCTTCTTGTCGGATGTGCGCGGCTTGCAAGATGCGCGTTAAAAAGGTGTTTTGACTTTGAACGTCATCCCGACTCCTCCGTCGGGATGGCGCAATCGCAGGCTTTCACTGTGAAGCATCATACGTGGAAAGTCGCGGGCAGGTCCTTCGGCGTAGAACGGGTCCCCAAGAATAGGATGTCCAATCGCCAGCATATGGACGCGCAGTTGGTGCGACCGGCCCGTTTTTGGGAAGAGACGTATCCGTGTTTCCGCATCGGAACTTCTCTGAACACGCCATTCGGTCAAAGCGGGTTTACCGCTCTCATGATCCACCATCTGACGCGGTCGGTTTGGCCAGTCAACGATGAGCGGCAGGTCGACCACCCCAGTTTTCTCTGACACATGCCCCAAGACACGCGCGACATAAGTCTTTTTGATAAAACGCTTTTCGAACTGAAGGCCGAGGTGGCGCTGTGCATGTGGGGTGAGGGCGAAAACCATCACGCCCGACGTGTCACGGTCAAGCCTATGCACCAGGAGTGCGTCCGGAAACGCAGCATGAACCCGTGCGAGAAGGCAATCGGCCAGATGCTCGCCCTTGCCCGGAACCGAAAGCAGACCTTCTGGTTTGCCTACGATCAGCAACTCGTGGTCTACATGCACAATATCAAGTGGAACGTCAGGTGGCGTATAAGTGCTATCCAATGGAATTCGAGGCCTCACTCGAGACCCAAATCACACGACCGTCTTTCGACCTTTTCATGGCGTCCCAATCTGCTGTCCGAGCATCATAAGTAGCACGCCGTATGTCACAAAGAGAACCGCCATAACACGGCGGAAATAGACATTGAAAACCGCGCCAAGGGCAGCGCGTCCGAGAGCTACGCCAATGGCCGTATAGCCGCAGTAGCTTAACCCCGTGATGGTCAGAGCTGTGGGGAAAATCACAGTCATCTGGTTTGCAATGGGAATTCCGGGCTCAATAAATTGCGAGAAGGCGGCGACATATCCTGCGACTGATTTCGCATTGATCGTAGCGATCAGGAAGGACTTTCCAAAGATTGAGCCGGGTGCGGTTTCTCTTAGCTCGGGCGGTTTCGTTGCATTCAACCAAGTCCGAATGCCCAACGCGATCAAAACGACGCTCCCGGCGAGACGAAGCCACCAGAACAAATCGGGCGAAGCTGCAATCAAGGCTGTTAGCCCGATTGCCGACAGACCAAGGAACAAGCTGGCTTGGGTCAGAATAGCAAACACGCCCCAAAGCGACTTACGAAACCCAAAAGTCAGGCCGTTTTGGATACAATTGATAGCATTTGGACCGGGTGTTGTGACGAAGATCGCCCAAAAACTGGCAAAGACCAGCCAGCCGCCGACGGTCATTTAGCGAAGGTCGCGTTAAGGATGGCTTGCAGCGCGCTGGCATCGTTTTTGGTGAATGCATCTGGCAAATCACTGTCTATGTCAAAGACTGCTATCAGATCGCCGTCGCGGTTTCTGACCGGTAGAACGAGCTCGGAGCGTGTGGAACTGGCACAGGCGATATGACCTGGGAAAGCATCCACATCCGGGACAATCTGAGCAGTCTCAGTACGGGCGGCTGCACCGCAAACGCCTTTATCGAAGGGAATTTCCAGACATCCATGCCCACCTTGATAGGGTCCGATTTTCAAGAGGCCGGGTGCGACGACCCGGTAGAATCCAGTCCAGTCAAAACGCTTGTCAAAGTGGTGCACTTCACAAGCAACTGTCGCCATCAAAGCGATTTCGTCAGCCTCACCTTCGCAAACAGCAATCAGGCGGGTGGCCAATTCGTCATACTCCAAAGAAGGTCCCTTTCGTCTTTGATCCCGCCCGCGAAAGCAAAATCGTTGGTCATTTTGCCTCAAATTTTCCGGACCTGCTTACAGAATGGTAACCCCTGCCGTCTAGGACTTAGAAAACCTGTTATGGCGAGGAAAAACGCATGGAAATGACATCATCTGTCCACAAGGGCTTGACTGTGGTTACTGTTCACGAGAGCCGAATTGATGCAGCCGTCGCAATGCGCTTTAAGGAAAATATGAAGGATCTGACCATGGGCGCTACTGGCCGCGTTATCGTCGATCTTTCAGCGGTAACCTTTGTCGATTCAAGCGGTCTTGGGGCTGTTGTCGGGAGCATGAAACAAATGGGGCGCGGTCGCCGAATGGACCTCGTCGGGCTTAGCGCGTCGGTCGAGAAAGTCTTTAGAATGACGCGAATGGATTCGGTTTTTCGCATCTTTGGCAGTCTGGACGAGGCCACTCAGGAACCTGCTGATGCGTCATGATGCAGGAATGAACCATGTCCGCGCTGATCCGCCGGCCACTGCGGCGGGTGGTGTCCTGTCGCGGTCGGCTTTCCGGGCCACGTTTGAAAATGTCAGACTGGCAATTGAAAACGCAATGCTAACGCTTGAACCGCTGAACCTTCGCGAAGAGGAAAAAAGCTCGGTCGAAATTGCCTTGGCCGAGGCTCTAAACAACGTGGTCGAGCATGCATATCCGGACGGCACGCCGGGGGATGTCAAGCTGGTGTTGCGCCACGGCCGAGCAGGCCTTTTGATCGAAATCCGCGACAACGGCAGACCAATGCCCAACGGGCGCACGCCGGATGGCAATCATCCAACAGACAGTGAACCACACAATGATCTACCGGAAGGCGGTTTCGGTTGGTTTCTGATCAGGGAACTTGCGCGGGATCTGGTATATGATCGTGAAAATGGCGAAAATTTCCTGATATTCAGGCTGGCAGTCGGGCGTAAAAAGACACCTGTCAGGCCCAACCTTCCAACCTAACCTAAAGACGACTTCCGTTTCTTTGGCCTAATTCTCAACATCAGCAACAGCGAGCGCTTTGCCTTTTTCTCGCCATATTTTCACCGCATTGGTGCCGCGGGTAGCGGTCATTGAGTTGAGGTAGCTTCAAAGCTTCCCTCGGCGTCGCAGTATCACAGCCCCCACCCAGTGTGCGGCGCCGAGGTGTTTCGAGGAATCATCTTCTCCAAAAGAACACAGCAATTGTCTTCGCCACCTGCTGCGATACATTGCCGGAAAATCAAAGTGATGGGGCAGAATGCGGAATTTCCATAAACCCGGCCGTTCTTCGGTTTACGCAGCGAACGGCATGGTCGCTACATCTCACCCCCTTGCTGCTACCGAAGCTCTTGCGATTCTGCGTGACGGTGGCAATGCCGTTGACGCCGCTATCGCGGGGGCCGTCTTATTGGGCGGATGCGAGCCGCATATGACGGGGCTTGGTGGCGATTGCTTTGCCTTGATAAAGCCCGCCGGAAGCCAAGACGTAGTTGCAGTGAATGGATCAGGTCGCGCACCAAAAGCTACTTCGGCTGAGGCTATCAGGTCACAAGGCATTTCAAGGATTGAGCCGGGACACCCGGCCTCGATCACCGTGCCCGGGGCAGTAGATGCGTTTTGTCGGATGTCCGACCTATACGGACGCCTAGGCATTGATCGGGTTCTGGAACCTGCCATACAATATTTCGAAGAAGGCATCCCCGTCGCGCCTCGTGTGGCGTTCGATACCGCAACGCTGTCAGACAATCTGGCTCCAAGTGGTAAGCAGCATTACTTAACCTCAAGCCGCCCGTTTGCACTGGGTGAACGGTTTGCGATGCCGGGTCAGGCCCATGTTCTGCGCCGCATTGCGAAACATGGCCGCGACGGCTTTTACAGCGGCGAAGTGGCCGACGACATGCTGGCAACTCTCAAAGCCATCGGGGCGGTCCACAATCCGGATGATTTTGCCGCAACGCAAGCTAGCCTGTCTGAGCCAGTCTCAGGCCAATATCGCGGCACAGATCTGATTGAGCATCCACCAAACGGACAGGGCGCGACAGCCATTTTGCTGGCGCATATTCTTGCCGAATTCGATATAGCTTCGATGGACCCCAACGGCGCAGACCGACTGCATCTGGAAACAGAAGCGACCAAGCTTGCCTATAATACGCGTAATCGGTTTCTGTCTGATCCTGAATACATGACCCGACTCAGCCACATGCTGGACCCTGCGACCGGGAAAGCGCTAGCGGCCTTGATAGACCCTAAGAAGGCCATGGCGGATCCCGCGCCTTTGAGCGAAGCGGTCCATAAAGATACCGTTTTGATCACTGTAGTAGACCGTGATGGAATGGCGGTTAGCCTGATCTATTCGATCTTTGCGAGTTTTGGTTCCGGCGTCGCCAGCGACAAGTTCGGCATTCTGTTTCACAATCGGGGCAGCGGTTTTAATCTAACGCCCGGACACCCCAACGAGCTTGGTCCCGGCAAACGCCCCTTGCACACCATCCTGCCCGGGATGACCCGAAAGAACGGTCAGATCGACATGACGTTTGGCGTGATGGGAGGGCAGTATCAGGCAACCGGTCACTGCCATCTTATTTCCAATATCATTGATTTTGGCATGGACCCCCAGGCCGCAATCGACGCGCCGCGCGTTTTCCCCGAAGCGCAAGGCTTGCGTATTGAAGGCAATCTGACCAATGCAACCAAGATCGATCTAAGCGAGAGGGGGCACGATCTATATACCGAGCCCGGTCCAATCGGTGGTGCACAGGCAATTCGGATTGATCATGAGAGCGGGACACTCATCGCAGGTTCGGACCCGCGCAAAGACGGTATCGCGGTCGGCTACTAAGTGTTGCGCCCGCGCAATGCTTAGTTCAACTGGAAGTGCATCGGGTAGTGGCCGTCATCAAAATCACCAAAGAACTCCGGCAGATCGGGATGGT
The DNA here is from genome assembly GCA_013042105.1 of Boseongicola sp. Classification (GTDB taxonomy): domain Bacteria; phylum Pseudomonadota; class Alphaproteobacteria; order Rhodobacterales; family Rhodobacteraceae; genus Boseongicola. Next base: position 14,125 of record JABDQU010000221.1, on the reverse strand, counting down.
CCACAGGTTCGCCGGAGTAGTCCGCTACAAGGTTTTGCTCGGAGACGTAAGCGACGTAGTAGCTTTGATCATTCTCAGCCAGCAGATGATAGAACGGCTGTTCTTTTTCAGGTCGGCTATCTTCGGGAATGGCCTCGTACCATTCGTCAGAGTTCGAGAACATGGCATCCACGTCAAAGACCACACCCCGAAAAGGATGCTTGCGGTGACGGACAACTTGACCCAATGCGTATTTGGCACGCGTTTTGAACATAACAAAACCCCCTGCAACCGGTATTAATCCTGCGGAGCGCTCATGTCGAATAATTTGGGAATATTAAGGGGAAACAGACTGTGAACGTGGTTTTGACAGTCGCTGAAATTGTGGCCCCTGTGTTCCTTTTGGCAGCGCTCGGCTTTGCGTGGGTGAAGTTAGGATATGAGTACAGGCTGGACTTTGTCACCAAGCTGGCGATGACCCTTGGCGTGCCTTGTCTGATCTTTGTGACGCTGATGCAGGCGGACATCGAGAAGGACGCGCTGACGGCGATTGCCGGCGCAACGCTTGCAGCCTATGCAGTTGTAATCATAGTATTTTTCCTGATATCTCTTGTGTTCAAACTGGACATTCAAACCTTTCTCGCACCTCTGTCATTCGGAAACACAGGCAATCTTGGCTTGCCTCTGGCTCTGTTTGCGTTCGGAGAATTGGGGTTGGGATATGCTGTCGTCGTCTTCGCCGTCATGGCAATCATTTCGTTCACTTTCGGTATTTGGCTGGTGTCAGGTGGCGGGAATCCGCTGCCGTCACTGAAAGAACCCTTGGTCGGCGCCAGCATCGCGGGCGGGGTTTTCCTGTGGATGGGATGGGAAACACCGACCTTCATAACCAATACATTGTCGTTGATCGGGCAACTTGGCATCCCTTTGATGCTAATCACCCTTGGCGTAGCCCTCGCCCGACTGACGCCAAGTGGTATCGGTCGCATGGTCTGGCTTTCTGCTCTGAAGGTGGCGATTTGCGTCGCCGTCGCATGGCCAATTGGCGTCTGGTTTGACCTGAATGACGTCGCCTTCGCGGTTCTGGTTCTGCAAGTTGCAACGCCGGTTGCGGTTACGTCTTACCTTCTGGCCGAGAAGTACGGAGCTGACGCGGACGCAGTGGCAGGTCTTGTGGTGGTCTCGACGCTGATGAGCGTGGGGTTTTTGCCGCTCATCCTCGCTTTCGTGATCTGAGCCACACATATTCCTCGTTCCCAGAAGACCATAAATCAGGTATAGTTATTAAAAATAACAAAACGAGCGATTGAGGCATGAGCAGACCCCTTCGCGCCCTGGCATTGGTGTTGTTCGTCGCGGCTTGCGGCGGCGGCAATGACTATTCGGCGCCCAGAAACCTAGATAACGCCTGTTCCATTGTGAACGAACGTCCGTCGTATTTGTCGGCGATGAAGCGCACAGAACGCCGATGGGGCGTTCCTGTCGCGGTTCAGATGGCGACGATTTATCAGGAATCGAAATTTATCGGTAATGCGCGCACACCTGTGCAGTATTCACTGGGTGTCATTCCGATGGGTCGGCAGTCGTCGGCCTATGGATATAGTCAGGCATTGGACGGGACGTGGGATGACTACAAGAAAGCCCGCGGAAGCTGGGGCGCGCGACGAGATGACATAGACGACGCGACCGACTTCATGGGCTGGTATTTCAACGCGTCCCGCGACGAACTTGGGATTTCTTTGTCAGACACCCGGAACCAGTATCTTGCCTATCACGAAGGACGCACAGGGTATCGGCGCGGCAGTTATCGTGCAAAGAGCTGGTTGCTCAAGGTATCAAATGACGTCGCATCACGTGCAATCACGTATGACGCACAGCTGAGGTCATGCGGAAAGGTCTGATAAGGCTCTATTTCTGACGATTGGTTTCTTCACGGTTGATGTCGAACAGGCGGTTGGCAATAGGCTCGCCTTGCTCCAACTGTCCCAGAATGACAGTTGTGGTCGCACCCTGCCCGTCTCGGATCACCCACTGCCGCAACTCAATCGGACCGTCCGTAAACTTAAGTGAAATTGAGCCGTACTCGGGGTGTTCCGGATCCTGTGCGGTGACCACAGTGGCTGTGCCGTCAAATTCGTGGCCAACAACCATGTTGCGCCGGGCAAGGTCAACGTTGCGCTCGAGGATCAGGTTCAAGGGCGTGCGGCTCAGCGGATAGCGGTCAGCCTTGCCGACATTCGACTTGCCGTCAAAAATTCCAACCTGACCGCCACCTGCCATGACAAGAAGGTCTGTTGGCGGATCATACTCGAACCGCATCCGACCTGGCCGACGGATATAAAGCGTGCCTGTTGCCAGCGTGCCGTCGTCGTTGACCTGAGTGAACGGCGATTGCGCGTTTACGATACCGTTCAGATAGGTTGAAAGCGCATTTAGCGACAGTTGCTGCGCAAAGCCCGGGCGCGCAGCAATGATTGCGGCGGCGCTGGCCAAGAGAAATGTTCTGCGGTGCATCAGATGCCCTTTTTGGTGCTTAAACTCGATATAGGGGCACCAAGCTGCATGCGCCACTGTTAGGCAATATCATGCCGTTGACAGGGAACATCACGCCCCCTGCTAAGCCGATTCAGGACTGCTCTGGCACCAGTATTTCGCGTTTGCCAACATGGTTGGCCGCACTGACCAACCCGCTGTCTTCCATCTGCTCGACAAGGCGCGCGGCCTTGTTATAGCCGATCGCAAGTTTGCGCTGAATATAGGACGTCGAGCACTTGCGGTCCTTGATCACAATCTGAACGGCTTGATCGTACAGCGCGTCTTCGCCGGTTGTGTTCCCACCAAGACCAAGCACCAGATCAATCTCGCTTTCGCTGTCTTCGTCCGGTCCGTCCTGCACATCCGACACGTATTCGGGTGCGCCAAAGCTTTTCAGATGATTGACGATTTCTTCGACCTCCTGATCGGAAACAAAGGGGGCATGAACGCGCGTGATTTTTGCCCCGCCCGCCATGTAGAGCATGTCGCCCATACCAAGCAGCTGCTCGGCGCCCATTTCGCCAAGAATGGTGCGGCTATCGATTTTCGAAGTGACCTGGAAGGAAATCCGTGTCGGGAAGTTGGCTTTGATCGTGCCCGTGATGACGTCGACCGATGGGCGCTGAGTCGCCATAATGAGGTGAATGCCTGACGCCCGCGCCATTTGGGCAAGGCGTTGGATGCAAGCTTCGATTTCCTTCCCGGCGACCATCATGAGGTCGGCCATCTCGTCGACAATCACGACGATATACGGCAGCGTTTCTGGCGCAAACTCTTCGGTTTCGAACACAGGTTCGCCGGTCTCATCGTCGAAGCCAGTCTGAACAGTGCGGCTGAACATCTCGCCCTTTTTCAAGGCGTCTCGCACTTTGCCGTTGAAGCCTTCAATGTTGCGGACGTTCATTTTCGACATCTTGCGATAGCGCTCTTCCATCTCGCCCACGACCCATTTCAAAGCGACAACCGCTTTCTTCGGATCGGTGACAACGGGCGAAAGAAGGTGCGGAATACCATCATAGACTGACAATTCCAGCATTTTGGGGTCGATCATGATCATTCGGCATTCTTCAGGAGTCAGCTTGTAGAGAAGACTGAGGATCATCGTATTGATCGCGACCGACTTACCCGAACCGGTGGTGCCCGCGATCAGAAGGTGAGGCATCTTCGCAAGGTTTGCGACCACCGGATCACCACCAATGTCCTTGCCCAAGGCAAGCGGAAGACGTTGGTTTCCATCGCCGTAGTCGCGGCCCGACAACAATTCCCGCAGCACAACTTTCTCACGGTTTTCGTTTGGAAGTTCGATACCAATCACCGAGCGTCCCGGGACGGTCGAGACGCGCGCAGAAAGGGCGGACATGGATCGTGCAATATCATCGGCAAGGCCGATCACGCGGCTCGCTTTCAGACCGGGAGCAGGTTCAAGTTCATACATGGTGACAACTGGGCCGGGACGCACGCTGACGATCTCGCCTTTGACGCCATAATCATCCAGCACGCTTTCCAGCATCCGGGCGTTTTCTTCCAGAGCCTCGTCCGAAAGGTGGTGGCGTTCAATGTTTGAAGGATCGCTCAACAATCCCAGCGGTGGAATTTCAAACTCGGTTTCACTGCCATCAAAGTTCAGCTGAGGCTGGGCTTCGGCCTTGGCGCGTTTGGAGGGGGCGGGCTTTGCAGTCTTATGCTTCACCACCGGACGCGAGGAATGAAAGCCACCACCCGGTTCGTTTTGGGTAACAACCAGTTCCGGCTCAGGCATCTCACGTGCGGCGAGATCGTCCGAGTAGGTCGACAGCTCACCAAACTCATCAAGCATCACCGTGCGCGGCATCCCGTCGGCGGCCACAGGTGGTTCTTCTCGCAGGCCATCGGGGCGACGAACGCGGGAATTTACCGCTGCCGTGACGCGTGCGCTCAGACCCTCAGGAGCTGGTTCAATGACGGCTTCGGACACCTCGGCCTGGGTCTTTTTCTTCAAGAGCGAGGGGAGATTGCTCAGAAGTCCGGGCTTTTCCACCTTCGACGCACCATCGCGGTAGGCGCGCGTGGCCCGAAGGACTGCGGGGCTAACATCCGAGGGTTCAACTTCTGGCAGGTTTTCAGGCATTGCACGCCGCTCAGCAGCGCGGGATCGTGCATCCGCAGCTATCCGCAAACCGCTCACGGCTCCGCGACCAAGGGCCGTCATCGCCGTTGCATAGAGCAAAATCACACCGCCCAAAAGATAGCGCGCATAGGCCCAAAGTTCATCCCGGGTAAACCCAAGGACAAAGCTGCTCATCGCGATCGCACCCCCAAACAGGACCAGAGCCATGAATTTCAGGCCCGTCCCCGGCGCGACCGGCAAAACTCCAAGGATCGCCCCCAGAACCGTATCGCCGAACAAACCACCGAGGCCAAACGAATGCGCCCAGTCAGCGCCCGGAAGGTGCGTCGAGGCATAGACCGCGACCAGAGCGACGCCAATCGGCGCAAAAATCAGCCGCGCCATTGCGCGTTCTTCGCCGTAGTGGAACAAAAAGCGCAGACCCCACACACCGAGAATGACGGCAATGGCCCAGCTTCCGTATCCCGCGATCACATAGAGCGGCGATGCGATGGCCGCGCCCACAGGCCCAAGAATATTTTTCGCAGGTGCGTCTGTTGCATTCAGCCAGTTGGGATCATCCGGCGAATAGGACCCAAGCATCAAAGCCACCAGCAACGCCAATCCGATCATGGTCAGTCCGACGAGTTCCTTACCACGGCGTTCGATGATCGCCTGTGTGTCACTGTCAAAGAGGGGGTCGCGATGCCTAGTCTGAAACGCCATGCTTACCTGTTCCTTACTTGTAAATGCAGTCGCGGAGAGCCTCGAGGCCGCGCTGCAATTCTTCTTCATTCAAAACCATGGCTACACGGATGTAGCCTGCGCCCGGGTTTTCCCCGTCCACGTCACGCGACAGATACGCCCCGGGCAAAACCCGCACGCCTGTTTCGCGCCAAATTTTCATTGCGGCGGTCTCGCCGTCATCTACGGGCAGCCACAAAAAGAAACCGGCTTCTGGGGCGGCGCATCCGTCGACGCCCTTAAAGACCTGATCTGCAATTTTGTATTTCGCCTGATAGCGCGTCCGACTGGCGTCAACATGCGCTTCATCCAGCCAGACGGCCGTGGCCGCCTTTTGGAGCGGTAGGGGCAGAGGTGCGCCCGCATAGGCCCGCAATTGTCGCATCCGCCGAATTGTTTCGGGGCCACCGGCCACAAATCCCGAACGCAGGCCCGGCAGGTTCGAGCGTTTTGACAGCGAGTGAAACACGACGACTCGTTCCGGGTCCGTGCCCATTTCGGCCGCCATCTGGAGGGCACCAACAGGTGCCTCATTACGCCAGACTTCGGAGTAGCATTCGTCGGCGAAGACGCGGAAATCGTGCTTTTCGGCCAAGGCCAGAAGCGTGCGCCAATAGTCCCGGTCCGCGACAGCGCCTTGCGGATTAGAGGGCGAGCAAATGTAGGCCACTGCGACACGATCCAGAACCTTTGCATCAACCGAGGCAAAATCCGGCAGGAAGCCGGTCTCTTTCGTGCAGGGCAAGAAAACGGGTTCGGCACCGACCGACAAAGCGGCGACGGCGTAGACCTGATAAAACGGGTTTGGCACCAGAACCACTGGCGTGGCCCCGTTTTTGGTTTCCGGACACAGCGCCATCATAGCGTTGTAAAGGCCTTCGCGCGTGCCGTTCAGCGCCATAATCTGGTCAGGCGAAACCCGCGCGTCATACCGACGCAACAGCCAACCGCTGATCGCATCGAGCAGTTCGGGCGTGCCTTCATTCGGGGGATATTTCCCAAACCCATCCGTGTTCGCCGCGATCACGTCGGCTACAAAATCAGGGAAGGCATGGCGCGGCTCGCCTATGGTCATGTGCAACACGTCACCGCCGGGCGAATGCCCGTCCAATAACGCCCGCAGACGCGGGAACGCATATTCCGGTAGGTTCGAAAACCGCTCGGGAAACACCATAACTGCCTCAATACCGGGATCATTTTGCCCCGTTTTGCGGTAAGTTAGCCCATCAAAGCCCAAGCGGTCCACCGCGAAGACGGCTTTTGCAGTCGCGGAGCGCGGAAAATGTGTCTTTTACGCCAGCGCGGCTTCCGCGGCGGCGCCAATTCGCAGCAACTTTTCTTCGGACGGGCCCTGAAACAGAATTCCGCAAGACGGCACACCAGTGGGCAAAGTAAGCCCCGCAAGACCCATCAAATTGCCAATCCGCGTGTTTTGCAGGGTCAGAAGGTTTTCTGAGACAAAAAGATCGTCGTCTTGCTTAACCGCGTTTTGTTTGGGCGGTAGGATCGGCACACTTGGCAGGATCACAGCGTCATATCCTGCCGTGGCCTCAGCATATTCTGCTCGCAAGGTGTCGAGGCGTTGCCACGCTGCTACAAAGTCAGCCGCAGAAATATTCGCACCACCACGGAAGCGTTCCCGCACGAGCGGATACATCGCATCCGGGTTCGCTTCGATCTGGGTTTTCCATGTGCCATAGGCTTCGGGCGCAAACAGCACACCGGCAAGGCCCATCGCTTCGGCCACACAGTCCAGCTTGATGACCTCGACCGATGCGCCTGCGGCCGTCAGACGCTCCACCGCGCCTTGGAACGCTTCGCGCGGTGTATCGCGCAAGTTCTCGAAAGCGCTTGTTTTGAGGATCGCAAGTTTGATCCCCCGCAGGGTCGCCCCGGTCAGCGAGGCCGCAGTGCCGCCCTCCATCGCCGCGAGTAATAGCCCGGCATCCTCGACAGTGCGACAGAGCGGTCCAACGGTGTCAAATCGCGCGCAAAGCGGCACGACACCCTCAAGCGACAAACGACCCGGTGCGGTTTTCAATCCGACAAGGTCGTTCCATGCGGCCGGCGCGCGCACCGAGCCGCCCGTGTCAGAGCCGATGCCCGCCGCAGCCATTCCGAAAGCCACGGATGTCGCAGCACCCGAGGACGATCCACCGGAGACCGCGTCCGTATCGTTTACGCACGGCGGGGATTGGGTCATCGGGTTGAGACCCAAACCGGAAAAGGCCAGTTCGGTCATATGCGTTTTGCCGAGGCAGACCAGCCCGGCATCTGTTGCGGTTTGCAGAACGCGTGCGTCGCGATCCGGAACACGCCCGGCCAACAGGCGCGAGCCAGCCTCGGTTGCGATGCCTGTCGTATCAAAAAGATCTTTCCACGAGATCGGCACGCCATCCAAGGGGGACCGTCGCAATCCCACCTTCGCCCGGTCGGACGCGGCTTTCGCTTCGGACCGGGCGCGATCTGCCGTTGTGCGCGCAAAAATTCGTTCAGAGAACTGATGTGTTTCGATGGCCGCCAGATAAGCTTCGGTTAACTCCAACGGGTCAATATTACCCGCTTCTATTCCGCGCCCAAGATCAGCCGCGCTTGCCCAAAGCCACTCATCCATGCCCAGCGTCTCCTTGCACCATTTTCGCGACCGTAGCGGCAGGACAACGCATGGACAATGCCCCCCAGCCGCCCATATCTAAGCCCATGACCTTTGACACAGATATCCTGATCGCGGGTGGCGGTCTGAACGGCACATCACTGGCACTCGCCTTGGCGTCCGCCGGGTTTGATGTGACCGTTGTGGACCCCCTTGCGGCGTCAAAGCGGGCGGCGGGGGATTTCGACGGGCGGGGATATGCGCTGTCGATCGCGTCGCAGCGTGTTTTGAAGGCGCTTGGCGTTTGGCCGGCAGTTTCTGACGGGGCGCAGCCGATCCTTGATATCAAGGTGACCGATGGTCGGCCCGGTGAAGGCCCCTCACCGATGATGCTGGCCTTTGATCACGCCGAGATAGAAGAGGGCCCAATGGGTTTTCTTGTCGAGGACCGTCATCTTCGGCCCGCCTTGCTTGCAGCCGTGAACGACGCGCAAATCACTCAGTTGAGCGGACGCCGCGTTGTTGAGCAAGTCGCGGATGCGAACGGGATTTCAGTGACGCTTGATGATCAGACAAGTCTTCGCGCGCGGTTGCTGATTGGCTGCGACGGCAAGACAAGCGGTGTTGCGACACGGGCCGGCATCAAGCGAATTGGCTGGCAGTATGGCCAGACCGCTTTGGTTTGCGCAATCGAGCACGAGATGCCTCACGACGGCACCGCTCATCAGTTTTTCATGCCGTCGGGGCCATTGGCCATCCTGCCACTAAAGGGCAATCGCGCGTCGATTGTCTGGACTGAAAAGTCTGAGCGCGCCGCTGAAATTCAAGCGCTGGAAGATGTGCTGTATCTGGATGTGTTGCGGCCACGTTTCGGCGATTTTCTCGGGGATATCTCACTAGCGGGTAAACGTTTCAGCTATCCGCTTGGTCTATCACTTGCCCAGAGCTTCGTTGGGCCGCGTGTTGCCTTGGTTGGAGATGCCGCCCATTCCGTTCACCCGATTGCGGGTCAGGGCCTGAACGCTGGCCTGAAAGATGTGGCGGCCTTGGCCGAGGTCCTGGCGGATGCAATCCGGTGCGGAGAAGACATCGGACGGGCCGATGTCTTGTCGCGCTATCGTCAATGGCGCCGCTTTGACACTGCAACGCTTGCGCTTGCGACGGATGGGTTCAACCGTTTGTTTTCAAACGATAACGGCATCCTTCGCGCGATCCGTGATCTGGGGCTTGGGGCTGCCAACGCGCTGCCCGGACTACGGCGCGGACTGATCAGAGAGGCCGCGGGACTGACCGGAGACCTGCCACGTCTCGCCAAAGGACAGCCCCTTTAATCGAGCTTGCGGGCCTCATCGACAAGCATGATCGGAATGCCGTTGCGGATCGGATAGGCCAAATGCGCGGCCTTGCTGACCAGTTCCTGCGCCTTGGCATCAAAGGTCAGTTGCGCACGGGTCTGCGGGCAGACCAATACTTCAAGCATCCGGCGATCAAACTTGGTGTTACTCATTGCAGTGCATCCTCGGCACCGCCGCCGCGCATCGCGAATTCAATCAGTGTCATCAGAGTTTCGCGCCGCGTCACGAGAGACGGCGCCTCCAGCAGCGCTTGCTTGTCCTCTGGCTCGAAGGGGCAAAGCATCGACAATGAGTTGATCAGAAGTTCATCCTCAGCCTCTTTCAGCGACTCCCAGTCGGTCTGCAGGCCTTCGGACTCGAAATAACGATTGAGTGCGGAAAAGAACGCGTCGCGATCGAATTTGGGATCGTGCTCGCTTGCGCCAAGATCGCGATCAAAGCCAGTCCAGCTGACATTGCAGCGACGATACGGGGTGAAGCCTTCGACTTCCTCAATGACGCGAAACCGGCTAACCCCGGTCAGCGTGATCATATAGCGGCCATCGTCAGTTTCTGTGAAAGACGTCAAACGACCAGCGCAACCAATGGACTGAAGCGTCGATGAACCCGCAGGAGCCCCTTCGCGCGGTTGGATCATGCCGATCATGCGGTCTGTTGTCTTCAGCGCGTCATCAAGCATTGCGAGATAACGGGGCTCAAAAATATGCAAAGGCAGTCGCGCACGCGGCAGCAAAAGCGCGCCGGGCAGCGGAAAGACGGGAACGGTGTCAGGAAGATCGGACTTTGGAAACATGCCGTATACCTAGCCCTTTTTCCCGTTAGGCAAATATCATTGACGACAGTTTGCGTCGACCGTTCAAAACCACCGGGTCATTTGGCTTCAGCGCTTCGAAAATCGTGAACAACTGCGCCTTGGCGGCCCCATTATTCCAGTCGCGGTCACGCCGAAAGCTTTCCAGCAACTCGGTGACAGCCGCCTCTGCATCGCCTGCAGCATAAAGCGCCTGTGCCAGATCAAACCGCGCTTGCAGGTCCTCGGGATTTGCCTCGACAGCAGCGCGCAACTCTGCGACCGGCCCAGCATCGGCAGCTTGCCGCGCAAGCTCAAGCTGCGCGCGGGCGGCTTCGATTTCGGGGGCTGACGACAGTGTTTCGGGGACGGTCATCAGAACCTGTGCGGCTTCGTCAACCTGATCCAGAGCCAGATGCGCCCGCGCCAAGCCACCGTAAGCGGCAGCATTCTGTGGGTCTTCGCCAAGAACGGCCGCGAAGACTGAAGCGGCATCCGCCGCCGCGCCTTCGTCCAGCATGGATTCTGCGGTTTCCAAAGCCTCGCTCAAACCACCGCCGGCTTCGCCACCGGACGCCTCGACAACCTTGTCGATGAAGGCTTTGATCTCGGACGGTGGCAGAGCGCCTTGGAATGCATCAATCGGCTGACCCTGCCAGAAGGCATAGACCGTCGGAAGGGATTGCACGCGCAGTTGCTGCGCGATCTGCGGATTTTCGTCCACGTTGACTTTGACCAACTTCACTGCGCCCGCCGCGTTGGTCACTGCGGCCTCAATTGCGGGTGTCAGTTGTCGGCACGGCCCGCACCAAGGTGCCCAGAAGTCGACGATGACAGGGACAGACTGGCTGGCATCCACCACGTCAGCCATGAATGTGGCTTCCGAGCTATCTTTGATCAGGTCGCCGGCAGGCGCTGGAGATGCGGTTGGGTTCAGTTCAAGCATGGTCGTCCCCGGTGTTGTGTGACGGGTTATATATGCGAACGTTTATGAAAAGACCAAGGGGGCGCACGCGGGTTTTTCAAAGGACATACAGTTATAAAAGCTGCGCCTTCTGCGCCTTCGTCAAAGGAAGGCAACCGGTCAATCCGGCAGGAAGCACGAGCCATGCTCCGGCAGCATAGAGTGCACCGGTCATATTCGATGTGTTCTGAACCGTCAGCTGTGTGCGGGACAATCCGAGGATGGACGTTTCAGGTGGCAACTGCGCCAAGAGTTCGGCTGAGGGGAACAGGACCACGGCCGCCGGTGCGGCATCGCTTAGGCGCATGACTATCGCCATGACGGCGATCCAGCCAACGAAGACCAGGGCCAGCCCGAAAGCGGTGCGTTTAATAGTCGTGAACATGTTCCAGACTTAGCCCATTCAGGGTGCGCAGGCGATCAGCGAGTTCGCGGACAGGCACGACGACAAGATGGCGGAAGTCACCGTAGCCCTGTCGCGGGAAGCTGTAGAGCGCGTCTTGCAGGTTCGGCTCGCTTGATAGTGCCGTGAACAGTATCTCATCGTTGCCAGCGATTTCGATGAAGTCGCCGCCTTGATCCGCAAGCCTTTCGAGAACGCGTGTGAAGGCGCGATAGCGCTCGGTTTCGATCTCGACACCATCGGCAAGTGGCCCAATGACCGTGACGCCTTCAATCTGAGTAAGCGCTTGCTCGGACAGGCCTGAAACGACAGAACGAAGCCTGAGGTCATCCGCGCCTACTTCGGCCACCGCCGCCGCAATCACGCGCGCATAGGCGGCTTTTGCGCGGAATTCTGCGCCAAGCGCGAGGCGGCGCTCGGTGTTGCGAAGACCCTCTCCAGCGTTGGCTTTCAGCGCCTCTGCGTCCGAGGTGAAATCCCATTTATACCAAGGGGTTTGCTGCAGAAACTTTGCATATTCAGCAGCTTGCGTGGCGCTTAGATCATCAAGACGCGCGCGCTCGGAACCGCGAAGCAGAACCGCCAGTCGGCCCAGCGTTTCCTCATAGGCCGCCTTCGCCAGCAGTTCAGCCGTAAAGCTGACGCCGATCGTGTAGATCGTGGTCTTCGTTTCGTCTGTGACGCCGCCCATGCTTGCTGCGTATTCGGTGAGCGTGCAAAGCGTTTGCCAAAAGCCCGCAATAGCGCGCAGGTATGCAAAATCATGGGGATCACCGTTTGCGATGACCGCTGCGTAGTCGTCATAGGCGTGGACAATGTGCCACTCGGGATAGGTCAGAAGCGTCCGGCTTTCAGGCCGTTGCCATTGCGCATCCACAAGTGGAGCAGGTCCGTCGGTCTTTGCTGCCGGCCCCTGACACGCGACTTCGACATAAATCGGCGGCAGGGCAAGCGCGATAAGTCCTACCACAACAGTGGTTAAAATTCGTTTAAGCCATCGCAGGAGCGCGCTCACTTGGCCCGCCTGAGGAACAGGCCGGATGCCAAGGCTATTGCGCCAAGTCCGATATGCGGCAGGTTCGCGAGAATCTTGAAGCCGAAGGGCAGGTCCTGCACCCCATAATTGAAGATTCCGAAATCCAGATAGCCCGAGCCCGTGATCAGGCCCAAAACGCCATCCCCCAGATAGAGCGCGCCGAAGATTAACAAGAATTGACGTGCGGCGCGGGAGGACATCAGACCCGCGACCAAGGCCCATATGGCCGAGGCGAGGTGGAGCGCGTCGTCGAAGATATCAAGCGCGAAAACTCCGAATGCGACGCCATCGGCATCGGTGACACCGGGGATGTAATTCAAAGACGCCGCGCCAAGAAGAACGACGAAGAAACCGATGGAGGTTTTTTGGTGAAGCGTCATGCCATGCCCGCCAGATAACGGTCCCAGAACCCGTTTCGGAACACAAGATCAGGATCGTAGAATTTCTTTTCTTCGACGAATTTCTCTGCACTTGGATAGGCGCGGCGGAATTGGTCCTGCGTCGCATGTGGACGATATGGCAGATAATAGGTGCCGCCCAAATCGAGAACGCGGTCGATCAAATCGCGGGTCATCCGGGCGTGATCCGTCTCAGCACGCTGGGTCATCTCCTGACTGAAGAGCATCACACAGGCGATCCGCGGGGCCGGTGCATAAGACAGGACGCTTTCCGCATCAGCGCCGACATAGCGCAGGGTGATGTTCAAAAGCTCTTGGTAGCTCGACGGGATAACCTCTTGGCAGGCCGTCACAAAATCCGCGAAGCGACCCGGAGGGACGAAATACTCGTGCAGGATATCTGTGCGTGTAGGGTCGTTGTCGTCGAGGGTCACAACAGGTTCGTTGATAAGGGAATTTCGGGTTACGGAACCGCCGGCTATGGTTGGGCCAAGGCCGGTTTCGAACCACCAGCGCAGGTCTTTTGCTGTCTCGTTCCCCACTTGAGCGCGGAAGACATGGCGCGACAGACGGCTGAGCGTGCCTGAGCCACTGGCCGGAGGGACAAGGCTTTGATCGGCTGCCGGACGGTAGGTGATCATCATCGCGTCTTCGAAGAACGTCTCGCGATCAACGTTTAGGCGGCCATAGGCCATGTTTACGTCGCCGGACTCAATCGCCCCGACGAAGAATTGCGCAAACTGCTGGGACGGTATTTTCCGGAAAGATGGTTCGAGGTTGAGATTTGGTGCGGCTTCGACTTCAAGTTCGATCACGGCGCCCGTCAGGCCGTAGCCCCCCATTGTCGCGAAGAACAGCGGCGCGTTTTCGGTCCTTGAACAGCGCACTAGCTCACCATCAGGGCGCACCATGAAGATGCTGCGCACAGTCGAGCCCATAGGCCCATGGGGTGCGGGCCAGCCGTGTGCATTGACACAAAAGGTCGCGGCGACACCGAAATCATTGTTTGATTGCATAACCTTGGGGCCGAACCCAAGCGGATCGAGCGTGCTGATGACGTCGCTCCAGCGGGCGCCTGCGTGGACGCGATAGGTTTGATCCCCGGACTTCAGCTGAGTGAAGCTGTTGTCGAACGTCATGGCATGACCGTTCGCCGGAATCGCGTGCCCCCCCATTGAATGGCGGGCGGCGCCGACATTGAAGGGGCGGCCGTTCTCGCGAGCGTCCGTGATCTCGGCGCGA
>JABDQU010000219.1 GCA_013042105.1 Boseongicola sp. | reverse complement strand
CTTCCGCACGCCAAAAATTTTATAAAAAACGAACGGAAGCTGAAGCTGAAGCCTTCGGATGTGGCCCTGGCAGAGGACATCGAAGGTGGTCTGTTCACGCCAGTTTTGAAAGACGCCGATATGAAGTCGCTTTCGGCTTTGTCAGCCGAAATGAAGGACCTGGCCGCGCGGGCACGCGACCGCAAGCTGGCCCCGGAAGAATACATGGGCGGTAGTTTCGCGATCTCGAACCTCGGCATGTTCGGCATCGATAACTTCGACGCGGTCATCAACCCGCCGCATGGTGGCATTCTGGCCGTTGGTGCCGGTGTGCCGAAGCCGGTTGTGGGCGAGGATGGTGAATTGACAGTGGCGACCGTGATGTCGGTGACACTGAGCGTCGATCACCGGGTGATTGACGGCGCCTTGGGTGCGCAATTGCTGAACGCGATCAAGGAGAACCTTGAGAACCCGGTGGCGATGCTGGCGTAACGCCACCCCTTCAAAGACCCAAAGAAAACAAGGGCCGCATTTGACTGACGTCAATGCGGCCCTTTCCTTGTGCGGTGCATGTCTTGGCGAACTCATAAAAAGGAAGTCGGCACATGGATTGGCAAACGGAACTGGATGAGACAAGCGCGGCTTTGGCGGTGTTCCGCGAAGACCGCCCCGCGACGGGGGCTGCGTTTACCGCGATGCACCGCGCAGCGATGGGCAGGGACGGCTCGATGACGCTGCGCGAGAAAGAGCTGGTTGCGCTGGGGATCGGTATCTCGAAGCAATGCGTCGATTGCATTGGCTTTCATGTGCAAGGCGCAGTCAAAGCGGGCGCAAGCCGCGATGACATCGCCGACACCATTTCGGTGGCCGTGCTGATGGGCGGCGGACCTGCGTATATGTATGGGGTCCGCGCGCTTGAGGCCTACGATCAGTTGGTGGACGGCGCTTAGGTCAGAAGCGTCGCACCCGTTTCCATGCGGACGATCTGGCCATCCTTCAGCGTATGCGCTGCCAAAATGGCTTCGCTTGTGCCGTCCGGGAAGGTCATCACCGAATGCTCCACAAGGATGTCGTCGTTTTCGTAAATGCAGCGTTGGTTCTCGACGGACCAGCCTGTCGCCCCTTCCATTTCGGCCATCATCGCCGCCATGTCAGCCTTGGACATTGTAGAATCGGACTGGTGGCGCACGAAGACGAAATCGTCGTGCAGCAGCGCCAGAAATGCCGGTGTGTCCTCGTTGTCCATGGATGCCTTCAGCTTTTCGAACACGCTCATGGTGGTTCCCCCCCTTTATGGTAGATGGCGGGGAGCGTAGCACATCGAGCCGAAAACAGAAAAAGGCGCCGGTTGTGGCGCCCTTTTTCAAACTTCCTCAGATACTTAGCCGTCGGCCATCATCACACCTTCGATGTCCGTGCCATCGGAGATCGTCGTGCCCATGACTTTGAACGTTCCTGCGCCGTTATCGTCCTGAACGATCTCAAAGCCAGTGTCACCGTCGTCATTGCCCATCGTCATGCCACCAAAGCTGACCACGTGGGTGTCGCCGCGTGCGATGCTGTCGAAGATCGTCAGTGCAATGCTGCCGGCACCTTCCTCGTCGAAGTCGAGACCTTCGTCGAAGTTATCGGAAATCGTAGCGCGGGTGACGGTTGCCAGAATCGAGCCTGCGCCAGTGAAGGTAGAACCTGTCGCAACAAGGTGAGTGCTGCCAGCCGAGCGTTCGTCCACGCGCAGACCATCGGCGTCAAAGCGCCCCTGCCCGACACCGTCGATGGTCACATCGCTGAAAACCACGCTGATCGAGGCGGGCGAACCTTCGCCAGCGCCGCCGCCGCCACCGCCGCAGTCATCCGCCAGCGAGCAATCCGGGATATGCACACCGTGGCCTGCGACGTTTGCAACCGTCACATCCGACAGGCGCAGCGTGACAAGGCCTGTCTGGTCGTCGCGCACGTCGACGAAGATGCCCTTGCCGGCGGTTTCGTCGATGTCGCCGCGATGGTTGATGTCAAAGCCGCCTGACCCTTGCAGGGTCAGATCTGTGAGCGTGAGGTTCGCGCCTTCGCTGGCGGTCAGCAGTGTGACGTTGGCGCCTGAGGTGATGCGGGTGCCGTTGCCGTGGATCGCAAGCGCGTCCGTGCCGCTGTAGATCAGGCCCGAGGCAAGTTCGATGTTATTGCCCGGTGTCAGGGTGATGATGCTGGACGCACCACTGGCGGCGGCGGCGTCAAGCGCTGCACGCAGGCTGCCTTCACCGGTATCCGCGCTGGATGTGACAAGGATCGGCGCTTCGGCAAAAGCCGCGCCCGGAATGGCGACGCAAAGTGCCGCGACCGATGTTTTGAGATGTGTGCTGAGTGTCGGCATAATAGCCCCCGAGGTGTGCATAATTCATTGCGTTTCGGGGCAATTCGACTGCGTAACAGTTTTATCTCAGAAACTTGACGCTTTTTGAAAACGGGGTCACCGATGCGGTGATCGGTGGCCCCTGTGGATGACTACATCTGGAAGCCGGGTGTCGATTTTGACAGCGCCTCTTCCTCGTCGGTCATATCTTCTGGAATGCCGTCGAAGAGAGGCGTGGACAAGTACCGCTCGCCCGTGTCAGGCAACATGCACAGGATCACCGAGCCTTCGGGTGCCGTTTCGGCCACCTTCATCGACACGGCAAAGGTCGACCCGCCTGACACGCCTGTCAGAATGCCCTCTTCAGCAGCGAGACGTTTGGACCACGCGATGCCATCCGCGCCGGCGACGGGCAACAGATCATCGTAATATGCGCCGTCGATCGCCTCTTGCAGGACATAAGGGATGAAATCCGGCGTCCAGCCCTGAATGGGGTGCGGTGCCCAGGCCGGGTGGCCGCTTTCCGGCGCATGACTTGGGGTGCGCTCCTGCGCGACGCCCGAGGCAATCAGCGCGGCATTGTCGGGTTCGGTAAGGATGATCTTGGTGTCGGGGCGTTCTTTGCGCAGCACGCGCGACACGCCCGAGACTGTGCCGCCGGTGCCATAGCCCGTGACGAAGTAATCGAGCCGTTCACCGTCGAAATCGGCAAGGATCTCACGTGCGGTGGTGGCTTCGTGGATGTCGGCGTTGTCCGGGGTTTCAAACTGGCTGGCCAGGAACCAGTCGTTCTTTTCGGCCAGTTCCACCGCCTTTTTATACATGCCCACGGCCTTCTCGGCGCGTGGTGTCAGGACGACTTTTGCGCCCAAGAAACGCATCAGGCGGCGGCGCTCGATAGAAAAACTGTCGGCCATGGTGATGACCAGCGGATAGCCTTTGGCCGCGCAGACCATCGCAAGACCGATGCCGGTGTTGCCCGACGTCGCCTCGACCACGGTCTGTCCGGGCTTCAGGCGACCGTCTTTTTCCGCCGCCTCAATGATCGAGATCGCAAGCCGGTCTTTCACAGAGGCGGCCGGGTTGAAGGCTTCGAACTTGACGTAGATCGTCGCATTCTTCGGTCCGATCCGGTTGATGCGGATGACGGGCGTGTCGCCGATGGTGTCCACGATGGAACTGTAGCGGCGACCCCGGCCTTCGGTTTGTCTGCTGGCCATGAGATTATCCCCCTCGCTGGCATTTGAATTGCCTCTAGATCTGACGATCTGGGCGCCAAGGCGCAAGGGTAGAGCCAATCAATGGGGAATGCGTTCGCCTTCGCGGCGTGAAACCAGACGGTTTTTCCGAGGCAGGGCTACTGTCCGGGACAGCCGTTCAGGATTTGGTCCATCGTCAGCGCCGGTTGGTCGCACCCAGCCTCGCCGACGATTTTCGCAGGCACGCCCGCGACTGTTTTGCAGGGCGGCACTTCTTCCAAAACGACCGAGCCCGCCGCAATGCGCGAGCACGATCCAACGCGGATATTGCCCAGAACATGCGCACCCGCCCCGATGAGAACGCCGTTGCCAATCTTCGGGTGCCGGTCGTCGTCTTCCTTGCCGGTCCCCCCCAGAGTCACCGAGTGCAGCATCGACACGTTGTCGCCAACAACAGCCGTTTCACCAATGACAATGGAATGGGCGTGGTCGATCATCAGGCCTTTGCCGATCTTGGCGGCGGGGTGAATATCCACACCAAAAACCTCGCTGACGCGGGCCTGAATAAGATAGGACAGATCGTGCCGGCCCTGCTGCCAGAGCCAGTGGCCAATGCGATAGGCCTGCACGGCCTGATAGCCTTTGAAGTACAAAAGCGGCTGCATCAGGCTGTGGCACGCCGGGTCACGCTCGAAGATCGCAACAAGGTCCGCGCGTCCGGCTTCGCCAAGTTCGGGCGCAAGCGTATAGGCCTCATCCGCAATCTCGCGCAGGATTTGTGGCGACATTTCATCCGATGACAGCTTCATTGCAACGCGATAGCTGAGTGCGCGCTCAAGCGACGGGTGATGTAGGATGCTGGAGTGCACAAGCCCGCCAATCAGCGGCTCTTTTATGACGGCAGCGCGCGCATCGTCGCAAATCTGGTCCCAGACCGGGTCAAGTTTTCGGGGTTTACGCTGTTGCTCGGCCATGGCCAAATCCTTTTCACTGCCCTGCGGCACCTACATCATATAGACGCGGCGGGGAAACCTGAAAAGGCATTGGCAACAATTTGCGAGGAAGGTGATGGATCTCGGCGACGCGAAAAGGCTTCTGGAAGAAGAACTTAAGGCGCTTGAGCGTGAAGATACGCTGGGGGCCGACGATCAAAAGACCGTGACGCTGGATCAGACATCGGTGGGTCGTCTCAGCCGTATGGACGCGATGCAGCGTCAGGCGATGGCGCAAGCCACAGCGCGGCGTCGCGCGGGACGTCGCCAACGCATCATCGCTGCTTTGAAGCGTCTTGAGGAGGACGAATTCGGCTATTGTCAGGACTGCGGCGAGGACATTGCCGCCGGTCGGATCGCTTTGGATCCGACCGTCAGTCTCTGTTTGTCCTGCGCCAAAGGCTGACGGCGATCAGGCGCGCGGCAGCGTCAATTCGGCGAAATTCACCGCAAGACGCACGACACCCGACCCATCGAAACTGCCGCCGGTCGCCGTCAGAACCACATCAGTATCACTATAATACGCCAGCGGATTGCCAGTGATCCCGCGCAGCCACGCCCCTGTGGACACTCCGATTCCGCTGCCGTATCGGTTCGAACTGCCCGCCACGCCGACCTCGAAACTGGCAGCGCCTCCAATGTCCGCCAAAACGCGCCCTGTGATCCCGTAAACCGTTGCATTGGCCGGAATGAACCCGGCCACCAGACTGGTCGCCCCCGCACCAACACTGTGATCGACCTCAACGCTTCGCTGCACAAATCCGGCACCATTGGCCGAAAACGCACCGCCACCGGCAATCCAGTCCGCACCATCAAAGGCCACCGCAACACCAGTATCCGCGCGCCAGCCACGCCAACCAACCTTTGGCGTCACAAACATCCAACCACCGTTCAAAAACAACGCCAGCCGCCCGTCCTCGCCCGCCCAAAGGCCGCTCGCACCAGCCGCGACAGCATAGAGCGCGCCGTCAACCGGAGACGCAGGCGCAACGCCCCCTTCTCCGGCCAGAGAAATCTGCGCCAGCGCATCAAGCCGCGCAAACGCCTCATTCACTGTCACATGCTTTTGCGCTTGTGCGGGCTGCACAAGCGGCAACCCCAATTGTGTTGTCTCAGTCATCCACGCTTACCTCTCCAAAAAGCCCCGGACCAAAGCGATCCGAGATTTGTGCCACCTCAACGACGAAAGCGCCGCTGATACCGTCGGCAAGTTGATCCGCCGCGCTATAGACCCACGATGGTGTTTCAACCGTCACCTCGCGGCGCACCACACCCCCAACCCGAACGCGGACCTGATAGGCCTCGCGCGCCTCGCCAAGGGGCGTTTCGCTCAGGTCCCAAAAATCACCATCAATCCGCGATTGCCGTATCCAAGACACCGCAACATCGCCCTGATCGTTGCGCTGCCAGCCAAGATGCACCGGCGAAAAGGGACGTAACCCGACCCCCATCGCAGTGTGTTCAAGCGTGCGATACGCCGGATGATCCACCGGCTTGGAAGCCGGACCGATGCGATAGAAACGCACGATGCCACGCCTGTTCGGAGACAACGGCACAGGCTCGATATTGCCGTCCAGAATGACCACGACCGATCCCACTGGCCAGACATCTGGCACAAGCCCGTCCGTCCCGCGTTGCCCACGCAGCCGCATCGACAGCGCCCAGGTATCCGCATCAACCAGCTCCGCATCGCGGAACTGAAACACTTCCCAGACCCCGGTCGAAGGGTCACCAATCGCCGCGACATTGCCCCCGTGCAGCAAGGCCGACTCGCTGATACTGCCAAGCGCACCACCCGACACCTTCACGTCCAACGCAGGCCCCCGATCATATTGCCCGACCCGCGCCGTGCCCAAGGATGTCAG
>JABDQU010000216.1 GCA_013042105.1 Boseongicola sp. | reverse complement strand
TCCCGTGCGCTGGTAGCTCAGTTGGATAGAGTACTTGACTACGAATCAAGGGGTCGGGGGTTCGAATCCTCCCCAGCGCGCCATTACTCTCTTTTGCCATTCCGATTGTCAGCGCCCAAGCGCTGCATCCGTGTCGTTCGCTTTCTGATCAGATCAGGAAACGAGACGCGATGAGGGTCGGTTTTTCACCGGTTCGATTTTGGTCGCACTTTGCTTTTGGGCTTCGGACAACCAGATATCATAAGGTGTTTTCGACGGCGCGATTGAGCGTTTCGTAAGGTAAAACACACCGGCGACAATCGATGAGACGAGGCCGCAAAGCGCCAAAACAAGGAAAAAGTCCATAACTCGGAACCACATAATCGTTACAATACGGGTCAAATTTTATCGAAAGAACTTGGCCATTCTAAGGCGATTGAGTGAAAAGCTCTAAAAGTTACAGTCGGTTCTGTTTTTGACGGTTCCTGCTATGCAAAAAAGCCAATCGGGCAGTTGCCTTGAGCCAAGGAAGGCGCGCGCGATCTGACGTGCCTTGGCCATGCTTTTGTCGAATTTGAACGACTTTTGCAGCAAACCTATCTGGAAGAGCAGGATTGCGGACGGAATCAAGAACGGTCTGTCTCACCCGAGCGAACAATTCATCGTCCTATCGCCACTTTCGCGCCGTCTTGCCCGGCCATTTTCGGCTTCGAACCAAGTGTGTGAAAGGGACTTTGACGTTGGTGTCGAAAGGGATGATATGGATCGCGGAGCCCAGATTCTGGATGACGCTTGGCGTCGTCTTGCTGGTTTCGGCGATGGGTCTGACCTATCACAATGACCAAACCCGGGCTGATCGGGTCTTGGCCACGAAGGTCGATCTGCCCGATCCTGTGATCATTCAGGACTTTGATCGAGGAGCGCACAGCAACCTTTTGGGCGAATTGCAGGTATTGGCGGAAACGGACTTTGATCGCTCGGTTATCCGGCAGTTCGCGGACGGCGCTGCACGTGATAGCTATCTGATGGTGCCCGTCCACCCGGTTAGCCGTGGCGGAATGCAGCGCGCGAGACAGATAAGTGATGAAAACGCCGAGGCACCTCACCGGCCTGTATCGCGCAGTGCGGCTGTGGCATCTGACACGCCGATCGCGGTTTTGATCTACGATGTGACAGAGACGATCCCGCGGTCCCGCGATGCCGGGGCTTTTGGGTTGAGGCAAATTGGGCGCGGGTTCACAGGTGATCTGGTGCTCATTTCCGGCGTGGTGTTTTCGGGCGCTCTTTGGGCGGAAGGCACAACCCACGCAGAAGTTGAAGCCGCCGCGCGCGAGGTCTTCGGCCTACCTGAAGGCAGCGCGATCCCACTGGTCTCGCCCTATGTTGCGCTGCGGTCCGTTCCTGGCGGCACCGATATGACAGAAGCTCGAAATTTCCTGGCGTCTTTGGCGACTGTTGCGATGTTGTTCGGGGCAAGCCTGATTGTCCGAAATCTGTCAAAGCGCCCTGTGCTTCTTAAAATGAGAGGGGCGAGAAAGCCGCGCCCAAACGCAAGCGGTCAATCCGAAGGTTTCTTCGACCCACTGCTGCCGCAAGATGAAATTCAAAAATCCGATGAGGAACATCGCGCGACGTCGCAGCTGCCTTTTCGGGCGCTTTCGCGCCTTAGAAGTCGACGGTGACGCCCGGTAGGCGAAGCTCTTTCACCAGCTCGCGAAGCTCTTGGCGCGCGGCGACGTTGGAGAGGTTCAGATTTTGAACTCCGATATCGCGCAGATCTAGCAGTGTCAGACCGCGCGGGAATAGCTCGCGAAAGATGACACGCTCGGAAAAGCCGGGAGCGACGCGAAAGCCGATCCGCTTGGCCAGCGCATCGACGGCTTGGGCCATTTTCTTCTTGTTGTGCATTTGTTGTGCGCCGACGCGATTGCGCACGACCACCCAGTCAATGGGCTCAAGCCCGGCCTGTGCGCGCAACTGCCGCGCGTTCCAAACCATTTCAGAGTAAACCGATGGGCCGAGGATTCGGTTTGACTGCGGATCGATGCGCGCCAGAAGATCGAAGTCGACAAAACTGTCATTCAGTGGTGTCACAAGCGTGTCGGCCAGCGAGTGCGCGACCTGACTGAGACGCGTATGCGAGCCGGGGCAGTCGATGAGGATGAAGTCGACCTCACGCTCAAGGCCGGTTACGGCGGCAGACAGACGCTGATCGTATACGTTTTCGCCGGGTCCAAGGCTTTCGGCGCTTATCTTGGGCAGATCCCGATAAATTGGCGTCGGAAGGTCGAGACCTTCTGCATTCAGAAAAGCCTTTCGGTTCTCGACATAGCGCCCGAAACTTTTTTGTCTGAGATCGAGGTCCAGAACGCCGACCACATGCCCCATGCGCACAAGCGCCGTCGCGATATGCATGGAGACGGTGGATTTCCCCGCACCGCCCTTTTCGTTGCCTACGACGATAATATGGGCCACTGCATGCCTCTGGTTTTTAGGCGGTCGCAATGCCGCTGGTTGGCGGCACTATAGGTTGGGATTGTCGCCAAGAAAAGTATTGGTGTCACTGTGGGGCAGGTTTTTCACGGGAGGGGGCGCTGCCCCCTCGCTTTGCTCACCCCCGAGGTATTTGCCGAAAGGATGAAGCCTCAGAGTGCTGCAAGCCGTTGTTCCTGACGCGAGATCAGGGTTTCTATTTCGGCAATTGCGGCGTTGCTGAGCTTTGGCCCCGGTGCGCGGACGGTGGCATGGGCGATCGCGCCGCGTTTGGCGAGAATGTATTTCCTGATGGCAAGGCCAAGGCCGGGTTGGCTTTCGTAGCGGACTAGCGGCAGGTAGGCATCAAAGATGTCGCGCGCGGCCGCTTCGTCGCCTTCCGACATTAGGCTGGTCACGTCGCGCATCATTTCGGGGTAAGCAAAGCCGGTCATCGCGCCATCCGCACCGCGGATCATTTCTTCAAGCAGGAACTGGCCGCCATTTCCGCATAGAATAGAGATGCGCCTGCTTCCTGCATCCGAAGCTGCGCGCAGGGCGGCGATTTTTTCCAGGCCCGGCCAATCCTCGTGTTTGAGCATGACGCAAGCCGGGTTGTCTTCGACAATCTGGAGAATGACTTTTGGGTCAATCTGAACGTTGGTCACAAGTGGGAAGTCTTGAATCACCCATGGCGTGCCGCCAAGACGCGCGCCCAGAGTGCGATAATAGGCAAGGATTTGGGCGTCAGTTCGCAGGTTTGAAGGCGGCGCGACCATCACGCCAGCAGCGCCTTTTGCCATGGCGACTTCTGTTGTTGCTTCTATCTGCGCAAACCCCGGTGCCGAGACGCCGACAATCACAGGCACTGTGGCGCGGGCGCAAATTCGTTCGATCACAGTTGCGCTTTCGCTGGCGGAAAGCTTGCCTGCCTCGCCCATGATCCCAAGGATCGTCAAACCCGTCGCGCCTTTCTCCATGTAGAAATCTGTCATGGTATCAAGGCTGTCGGTGTCCAGCGCGCCGTCGGGCAGGAAGGGTGTGGCGGCGATTGTGAAGACACCTTTGGCGGTTTCATCAAGCATGGTGGACCTCTGGTTTGTGAGATTGGCAAAGAGAAATGCGTCCAAGCGCCATGGCGGCGGCGGCTTGGGTCGGGTCGATTGTGGGCAGGCCTGTGGCGGCTTCTACGCGGGTGCGATAGTGCGCCATCCCGGCGCAGCCGAGGATAAGAACCTCGGCCCTATCGTCATCGCGCAAGCGTTGCGCCGTCGACAGGAGGCGTTCCAGAGTGCGGCTTTCATCTGCGAGTTCGGGAACGCCGAGGTCCAGAGCTCGATCTGCGGCGAGGCGATCACTTAGGCCCATCTGATCGACTGCTGCAAGGTGGCGCGGGATTGAACCTTCGCGGATCGCAATAATGCCAAAGCGCTCACCTAGTGTGAGTGCGGTGCTGATCGCGGCTTCGCGAATGCCCAGTACTGGCAGGGACGTCTCTGCGCGGAGGTCTTTGACCCCTGGATCGCTGAAACATGCGACTACGAAGCCGGTTGCGTCGTGAAGCGAACAGGCGAGCCGAAGTGTCGGTGCTATGACGCTATCGATATGGGCCTGTGTTTCGATGCCCGGCGGGCCTTCTTTCAGGGTCAGGCAGCGGATCGGATGGCCCCATGTGTCCAGCGGTGACAGCGCCTGTTCCAGCCCGTCAGTCACCTGTTGGGATGAGTTTGGGTTGATGACGTAAAGCGTCATGCCCCGTCCCTTGTGGGGGTCTGGACTTCGATCTGGTAGCCTTCCGGGTCGGTAAATACGAAAGCGCGAATGCCAATCGCGTCGTTTTGAAACATCTGGCTCAGGTTTGTGAGGTCTTCGGTTTTGGCCCAATCGTACCATGCGTCCACATCGTCGACACGCAGGCAGAGCTGAACGCATTTGTCCGCTTGCCAGTTGTTCATACCGCGCTTGTCATCAACCAGACCGACGTGTGCGCCACCTGCCAGTTGAAAAATCTTTGCCCATCCTTGGTCAATCACCAGAGGCAGGCCGAGGGTCTCGGTGTAAAAGGCCTCGGCAGCTTTCAAGTCGCGGTAGTAAAGAAAAGTGATCGCAAGGCTTGGGGTGCTGGGAGGCGTCATGTGGTGGCCTCAACATACTCGGCGGCGGGAGCCGCAATTGTTGAAACACCAAGGGTGGGGCGGGCAATCCAGTCGCCCTGTCCGCACTTACCCGTTAGCGCACCGTCTTTCACAATGCGCTGGCCGCGCAGGAAAACGGTTTCGGGCTTGCCGGTAATCGTTTTGCCGAGCCATGGATTATAGCCCACGTTGTCGTGAAGATCATTTGCACCATAAGTATTGTGCGATGTCGGATCCCACAGCACCAGATCGGCGTCGAAACCGATTTGTATATCGCCTTTTCCCGGCAGCCCGTGAATTCTTGCCGGGTTCGTGCAGCACCAAGTGACGAACTCTGTTGGACTCATCCGCCCCTGCATCATAGCGTCGAACATAAGTGGCATGCGCACCTCAAGGCCCGGTAGACCGTTGGCGATCTTCGAGAAATCAACGTCCGTGCCGTTCGACAGCTTGCCGGTTTCGTCGAACCGGTAGGGCGCATGATCTGACGACACGAGGTCAAGGGTGCCGTCCGAAAGGCCAGCCCATAGCGCGTCCTGATCAGTGGGTTTCCGTTGCGGCGGTGAGCACATCCATTTGGCGCCTTCGATGCCGGGGCGGTCGAGAACCTCTTCAGTCATGAACAGGTAGTGCGGACAGGTTTCTGCCCAGACCGGAACACCGCGTGCGCGCGCACCGCGCACGGCGTCCACGGCTTCATGCGTAGAGATATGGAACAGCATGACGGGGGTCGCGAAGTATTCGGCAAAGCGAATGAGGCGTTCAACGGCTTCGATCTCGGCCAGTCGGGGGTGAGACAAGGCGTGGTGCTTGGGTTGCGTCTTGCCGGTCGCCAAAAGGTGGTCTTTGGTCCAGCCGATAAGGCCGTCGTTCTCGGCGTGGACGCAGACCAGAGCGCCAGCTTCTTTTGCAATTCCAAGAACTTCACAGATATCGCGGTCCGAAAGCTGGATATTGTAAGTGGTAAAGATCTTGATCGAACGATGCCCGGCGGCGATCAATGCGGTCAGGTCTTCGACAAGGTTTTTGGCCGTCATATCGTTCAAAATGATATGAAAGGCGTAGTCGATCATCGCGCCCGCGCGTGCGCGCTTGGCGTAGTCCTCGACCGCCTCTGATAGTCTTGGTGCAGCACTTTGAGGGGCGAAACTGACGACAGATGTTGTCCCCCCGAGAGCCGCTGATCGTGTCGCGGTTTCAAAGGTGTCCGCATTCATCAGGCCCATGCCGGACATTTGTTCGATGTGAGCGTGCACATCGACGCCGCCGGGTGTCAGCACATATCCCGTGGCATCGATTTCGGCGACTGTCGTTTTGGGAACATCGTCGATGGCAGTGATCTTGCCGTCACTGACGCCCACGTCGCCGATCTGGTCGCCGTCAGACGACAGAATACGTGCATTTCGAATGATCAGGTTTTTTTGCTCCATCGTGTCACATCTAGAGCAGGAGACGCAGCGTTCGACAAGCAAGTCGTGAGGCTTGCGCTTCCTTGGGGTGACGGGCAGGGTGGCGCGGTCAAATTCAAGGAAAGGCACAGGCGATGTCGCCGATGTTGGCGCTTTTGGACCGGGGTGGCGCGGTGATCTGGATCATCGCGGCCCTTAGTGTCGTGGGCTTGGCAGTGATCCTTTGGAAGCTCTGGCGTTTGTCGATTCTGGGGGTCTGGGGCGGTGCACGCGCTGAAGCGGCTGTCGAAGCGTTCCAGACTGATGGCCATGTTGATGCAAGCCATGGCGGCGGGTTGCGGTTGCTTGTTGTGCGTGCCGCGATGGAGGCTGTGACGGACGCGCGATTGACGGCGGAACAGGCGCGCGAAGAGACCGAACGAGTGGCGCGTCGTTCACTTGCCGAGGCGCGACGCGGTCTGCGGGTTCTTGAGGTTATCTCAACGATTGCGCCGCTTCTTGGTCTTTTGGGGACGGTCTTGGGCATGATAGCCGCGTTTCAGGCGCTTCAAAGCAGCGGTGCGCAAGCCGACGCCTCGGTTCTTGCGGGTGGCATTTGGGAGGCGCTTTTGACCACGGCGGCGGGCATGGCCGTGGCGATCCCGGCGGCTCTTGCGTTGGCGTGGTTTGAAGCGGTGATTGATCGGGTCGCAAGCGATCTCGAAGACCTTCTTGCCCGGGTCTTTCTGGCGCAGCCGAGGGCTGTGCGGTCTGCTGCGGAATGACATTTGCCTTACAAAACGCGCGCCATCGACGTGCCATGAGTCTGACGCCGATGATCGACGTGGTGTTTTTGCTGCTTGTTTTCTTTATGCTGGCGGCGCGGTTTGACCAGACCGCCGTGGTGCCGATTACGCTTGGAAGCGGCGGCAGCGACTACACGGGTCCGCCGAGGCTGCTGGACGTGGCGCCTGAAGCAGTGTCACTCAATGGCGTGCAAATCCCCGCAGAAGCGCTTGCCAGTTCTGTTCTGGCGTTGACGGAAAGTCCGGCTGACCTTGTCATTCTGCGCGCACGCGGCGGTGCCAGTGTGCAACGGCTGGTCGATGTGATGGTGCTGTTGCGGGCGGAAGGCCTGACGTCAGTGACGCTTGTCGAATGATTAAACTGAATGCGCCCCCACGCCGACGAAGCGAAAACATCGTTCCGATGATCAACGTCGCTTTCCTGCTTTTGATATTCTTTTTGATGACAGCGGTGATCGCGCCTCGCGATCCTATTGAAATTGATCTGCCTACTGCGGTCGGAGCAACTGACGGGGAAGGGGCGATTGCTCTTTTTGTCCAAGCCGATGGCACAATCTGGAGAGAGGGCGCACCGACGACCGCTTTGGGATCGCTTGTCGATCTGGATGTGGACCTGCACGTCGCGCAAGCCCTCGATGGAGCGGTTTTGGCAGGTATTCTGGAAGACGTGAAGCAAGCGGGCGCGAAAGCCGTCAGTTTGGTGGTTTCGCAACCATGAGAGCAGCAATTTCCGCCGATCTTCAAAAATCCGAATCTAAGTTAAATATCTAAAAGCTGGAGAAACAGACGATGGCTAAGGGCTATATCATGGGACACGTCACGGTCCGCGACGCGGAAAGCTATAAGGAATACGTGGAAAAAGACACGCCGATTTTGGCGGCTCTCGGCGGCCGTTTCATCATTCGCGGGGGGCAATCCGAGACGGTCGAAGGCGAGAGCCTCATGCGCCATGTGTTGATTGAGTTTGACAGCTATGAGCTTGCAAAAAAGGCCTATAACGACCCTGACTACCAAGCCGTTGCCGATATCCGCAGGCGCAATGCGGACAGCGTGATTATTCTGGTCGAGGGCACTGACTAGGGACTAGTGACCGCGCGCCTGGTGCGGCCAACTATGACTTTTGTGTTGCGCATCACTCTACCTTAGTGTGTATTCAATGAATGTAACTCCCCATTAAGGGGCGTTGATGTCGATATTCTGCCGTGTTGCGGGGCGTCGAACCCAAAGCAAAGAGGCGGGCAATGCGTGACGAAGTCTATAGCGAAGTGGAGCTGCGAAGTGGTCCGGT
>JABDQU010000213.1 GCA_013042105.1 Boseongicola sp. | reverse complement strand
CGGGTGACAGCGGCAGCTTGACGGCGTCCTTCACCGGTAAATATGTCGTTAATCCAGACTACGGCACCGACGGCACGCTTTCGGGTGTGGTCGAAAACGCCCATAGCGTTCAACGCCATAACAACGGTCTTGGCGTGTGCAACGTTGGGTCTTGCGAGACTGGCGAAGACCCTTATCACACGGTCGATGGTGCCTCTGCGCCGGACGGCAGGCAGATCACCGATTTTGTTGAGATCGCCTTTTTCACCGGCATTGACGACCCGGTTGACGTGACCCTCACAAGCCTGACCTTTGGCTGGGTCGGCGACATCTATGATGTCTATAGCGGGACGAACGGGATGTATGAAATCCTGGTCAGTGAGCTTTCGGACGCATTGATCGGCGCGGGTGCATCCTTGGTTTTCGAAGGCACGGCCACAGCAACTCCGAACATCATTGGTGGCCTCGACGTCGAAGTGCTGCCCGATTTGGCGGCTTTCACTGACAACCTCTTCGGGATCAAAGCCGGAATTGGCGGAAGCTGGAAGTTGAAAAGCGCCACGGTCGAATACTCGGTTCCCGAGATCCCACTGCCAGCCGCCGGCTGGCTGATGATCGCGGGTATTGGCAGCATCGCTGCACTGCGTCGCAAAAAGACCTGAACACCAAGTCGTATGGGCCTTCCGGGCGGTGCAAAAGCGCCGCCCTTTTCGTTTGCGCCAAACGCTGCGGTAACGAACTCTTCACCGGTGTCCGGCAAATCTGCATCGCTGGAGAGTTAACAAGGCATTACAGCTAAGAACGGGTGCACCGACGCAATACCGACGTGATACCGACGTAACACCGACGTCATCAGATCGTGGGAAAAAGATTTAAATCATAGAGTTAAGGCGCGTAGCTCACCCAAAGACTTGAAATTCATCCGCGCGCACCGACAAGCTTTTATTAACAAAAAAGCGGACCCAAACCGGGTCCGCTCCTCAGGCCATGCCCAGCAAAGCCGGTTCAGTCCATCTGTTTGAAGTTGAACTCGCCACCTTCTTTGATGCCCGACGGCCAGCGCGCTGTAACCGTCTTGGTGCGTGTATAAAACTTGAATGCGTCCGTCCCGTGCTGGTTCAGATCGCCAAATCCGGACTTTTTCCAACCGCCGAACGAGTGATACGCCAAAGGCACCGGAATAGGCACATTTACCCCGACCATGCCGATGTTGATCCGACTGGCAAAGTCGCGTGCGGTGTCACCGTCCCGGGTAAAGATCGCCGTGCCGTTGCCGTATTCATGATCCATCGCAAGGCCGATCGCCTCTTCATAAGACTGCGCGCGCACCGTCGACAACACTGGTCCGAAGATCTCGGTTTTGTAGATGTCCATGTCCTTGGTCACGCGATCAAACAGATGTGGTCCCACAAAGAACCCATCCTCATAGCCCTGCAAACCAAAGCCGCGACCATCCACGACCAACTCGGCGCCTTGCTCAATGCCCGTTTCAACAAGCCGGGCAATATTCGCCTTCGCGGCAGCCGTCACCACAGGCCCATAATCCACGTCATCACCAGCCGTGTAAGGACCGACCTTCAACTTCTCGATGCGCGGCACCAGCTTCTCGATCAACCGATCCGCCGTCTCATCGCCCACCGGCACAGCGACCGAGATTGCCATGCAACGCTCGCCCGCAGCACCGTATCCGGCCCCGACCAAAGCGTCCGCCGCCTGATCCATGTCCGCGTCCGGCATAACGATCATGTGGTTCTTGGCCCCGCCAAAGCACTGCACCCGCTTTCCGTTTTCGCAGCCCTTCGCATAAATATAAGACGCAATCGGCGTCGACCCGACAAAACCAACGGCCTGCACCGTTTCGTTCTCAAGGATCGCATCCACCGCTTCCTTGTCGCCGTTGATAACCTGCAGAACTCCGTCCGGCAGGCCTGCTTCCTTCATCAGCTCCGCCAGCATCAATGGCACCGATGGATCGCGCTCGGAGGGCTTCAGAATGAAGGCATTCCCGCAGGCAAGGGCAGGGCCCATCTTCCACATCGGGATCATCGCCGGGAAGTTGAACGGCGTAATACCCGCCACAACACCCAAGGGCTGCTTCATCGAATACATGTCGATGCCGGGACCCGCGCTGTCGGTAAACTCGCCCTTAAGCAAATGTGGTGCACCAATGCAGAACTCGATCACCTCAAGCCCGCGCTGAACGTCGCCCTTCGCATCCGGGATCGTCTTGCCATGCTCACGGCTCAAAGCCTCGGCCAGCTTATCCATATCGCGGTTCAAAAGCTGCACAAACGCCATCATCACCCGCGCGCGTCTCTGTGGGTTCGTCGCGCCCCAGGCGACCTGCGCCTCGGCCGCCTTGGCCACCGCGGCATCGACTTCAGCCGACGAGGCCAAAGGAACCCGCGCCTGAATTTCCCCCGTCGCGGGGTTGAAAACGTCCGCAAACCGACCCGAAGTGCCAGCGACCAAAGCACCGTTGATGAAATGTGAAAGTTCTTGCACGAGACTTCCTCCCCCTTTTTGAATTCAATGCAACCTAAACCCGCAATGCCGCGCGAAACAGAGGGAAATCACGAGGAAACCATGAAATTACGCGCCTTTCGCAGTCCCGCTGGCCGAAACGAGCCAGCCTCGGACTTGACAGGTGGCGATACCGATGTGACGTTCATCACAGGCACGTGATATCAGGGAGGATATTATGCTTGTAAGCCAGATACTTGCGATGAAGGGCGGAGGCGACGTCGTCACAATTCCCGCCGATACCACAATTCAGGACACCGCGCGTTTGCTCTCTGAAAAGAAGATCGGTGCGATTGTGGTCTCATCGGGTGGTGATATTGCGGAAGGCATTATCTCCGAGCGTGATATCGTGCGCGAACTCGGCCGCCGCGGACCAAGTTGCTTGAGCGAAAAGGTCTCCGAAATGATGACAACCGAACTGGTTAGTGCGACTGGCAACGAGACGACAGATCAGGTTCTTCAAAAGATGAGCGATGGGCGTTTCCGCCACATGCCGGTGCTGGATGGCGAGCGGATGATTGGCCTCATTTCCATTGGTGACGTTGTCAAAGCACGCCTCGCCGAACTGGCGATGGAGAAGGATGCACTGGAAGGCATGATCAAAGGCTTTTAGCCTCTAACCACTTGATCTGGCGATACTATCATGCCACCCAAGTGCCTACAAAATTCGAAACAGGCCCAAGGTGACATCATGCGGATCGGACTTTATCCCGGAACTTTTGATCCGGTCACTTTAGGGCATCTCGATATCATACGGCGAGCAACGCATCTGGTGGATCGGTTGGTCATCGGTGTAGCCATCAACCGCGACAAAGGACCGATGTTCACTCTGGATGAGCGTGTCGCGATGATCGAAACGGAATGTGCCCGCATCTCGGAGGATCGCGACATTGAAATCGTTGTGCATCCGTTCGAAAATCTGCTGATAGATTGCGCCCGCGATGTCGGGGCCGGGGTCATCATCCGCGGTCTGCGCGCGGTGGCTGACTTTGAATATGAGTTCCAAATGGTCGGCATGAACCGCGTGCTCGATTCCAACATTGAAACCGTGTTCCTGATGGCCGAAGCCAAGCATCAGGCCATTGCATCCAAGCTTGTGAAAGAAATCGCCCGGCTTGACGGAGACGTGTCCAGTTTTGTCACGCCTGCCGTCCGAGATGCGCTTGTTTCGCGGGTGCAGAAAAACAAGCGTTAGTGCGTCTTATTTGCCGTAGACGGCGCGGGCTGCAAGCGCGTGTGCTTCGCCTTTGTAGATGCCAAGATCCTGGGCCACATCAAGCGGCATATTGCTGATTTCGCGAACAGTCTGGTTATAAAGACGGCGTTTTTTGAGGTCGTTAAGAAGAGATGTCATTTTCGTTTCCTATCGTGAGTTTTTGTCTTCGTTACCCGCCATATGGGCCTGTTTGGTATCGCTAACAACTGACAGTTTTCCATAGCCGCTTTGCACAAACTGCATAGCGTAAACCTCTGGTCATAAAGAAAAAGGGCAGACCGTAGTCTGCCCTTCTGGCTTTGAAAAAAAAATATGTTTTGTGATTATCTGCCGTAAACGGCCTTGTGGGCAATGCGAGGTATATCTGCTTCATAGATATCCAGATCAAGCCGTGTGTCCAAAGATGTTGCCGACAGTTCGGCCACAGTTTCGTTGTAGCGTGCGCGTTTCTGCGCACGATCGCGAAGTGTTTCAAAAAGCGATGTCATGTCAAATCTCCTTCATGACTGGTTTGCGCTTACACTTCCAATGTGGGGGAAAGTTAGCGCTAAACAAGCCGCAATGCTGCAAAGCAGCATTGCATCATCTGCATGGCGGAGACCGCGCGATTTCGCGGTTTAGGCTTCGTCCATCAATTGCTGTTTGGCCACGGCCATAAGTTCGGCCATCTTCTTGCGGATATCCGCCTCACTGGCCAGATCGCCAAGGTCACCTGAAACTTTGCGGTATACGTCTTCGTGTCCTGCTTCCTCGAAATCCGAGCGCACAACTTCCTTGGCGTATTCCGCTGCGTCGTCGCCGGATTTGCCCATCAACTCCGCCGCCCAGAGCCCAAGCAGCTTGTTGCGGCGGGCGTCGGCCTTGAACTGCATTTCTGCGTCATGGGCGAATTTGTTTTCAAACGCGTTTTCGCGATCGTCGAAAGTGCTCATCTGGTAAACTCCGTGGTCGGATGAAATGTGGTTATTATTGATATGCCCTCGTGGCGCCCTGACGACAAGAGGGGTCGCGCTTGCCGCAAGGTCGCATCTGCCCTATAGCGGCGGCCAAGAGCGGGGCAATAGCCTTTGCAGCAATGGTTTGGGAAAGCACGCATGGCACGTCGCAAAAAGGTTTACGAAGGCAAAGCCAAGATCCTTTATGAAGGCCCTGAGCCGGGCACACTGGTTCAGTATTTCAAGGACGACGCCACTGCCTTCAATGCACAAAAGAAAGACGTGATCGACGGCAAGGGTGTGTTGAACAACCGTTTGTCCGAGTTCTTCATGAAAGGTCTGACGCAGATTGGCGTGCCGACTCACTTCATCAAGCGCCTGAATATGCGCGAACAGTTGATCCGCTCGGTCGAGATCATCCCGCTTGAAGTTATCGTGCGCAACTACGCTGCGGGCACCATGTCGCAGCGCCTCGGATTGGAAGAAGGCACACAATTGCCGCGCCCGATTATTGAGTTCTGCCTGAAAGACGATGCCTTGGGTGATCCGCTTGTGGCGGAAGAGCACATTCTGGCGTTTGGCTGGGCCAGCCAGCAAGACCTCGACGACATGATTGCGCTGGCACTGCGCGTGAACGATTACATGTCCGGCTGCATGTTCGCGGTCGGTATCAAGCTGGTAGATTTCAAGATCGAGATCGGCCGCGTTTGGGATGGCGATTATCAGCGTTTGATTATTGCTGACGAGATCAGTCCTGACAGCTGCCGCTTGTGGGATCTGGAGACTGGCCAGAAGCTTGATAAGGATGTGTTCCGACGTGATTTGGGTGACCTTGCGGATGCCTATACGGAAGTTGCGCGCCGCCTTGGGGTTTTGCCGACAAACGTTACCCATACGACGAAGCCAACTCTGATCAACTGATTGCGCCGCGCCTTTGGCGCGTCGCGGTGGTGGGGCTCCGCCCCGCTCGCTTGCGCTCGCCCCCCGGGATATTTTTGGGCCAATAATGAGTGTCCTGGAATTCGCGGGTTTCAGGATTGGACAAGACCGCGCGAATCCGCAATAGAACAGGCAAACGAGTTTTATTGCTTCTCCGGGGGTCACCATGAAAGCACGCGTCCACATTATGCTGAAAAACGGTGTGCTGGATCCGCAGGGCGAGGCCATTCGACATGCCCTTGGCACGCTTGGATTTGATGGCGTTGAGGGCGTGCGTCAGGGCAAGGTTATCGAGATTGAGCTTGCGGCGAGCGACGCGGCGGCAGCGAAAGAAGATGTTGCACGTATGTGTGAAGCTCTTTTAGCGAACACCGTGATCGAAAGCTACACCGTAGAGATGCTGTGATGCGTGCGGCGGTCCTCAGAACCTACAACGAGGATTTGTCGATCGAGGACGTGGCTATGCCCGAGTGTCCGTCCGATGGCGTTATTTTAAAGGTGCTTGCCTGCGGGATTTGTCGCTCGGACTGGCATGGCTGGGTCGGGGAACATCCGCGCGTGAAGCCCGGCCAGATTGGTGGACACGAGTATTGTGGCGAAGTCGTTGAGGCGGGCAGGGACGCGACCTACGCAGTTGGCGACCGGCTGATTGCGCCGTTCATCCTGTCTTGTGGCAGTTGTCCGAACTGCCGTTCCGGGGCGTCCAACACCTGTCTGGATCAGCGCCTTCCGGGCTTTGTCGAACCGGGCGCTTTTGCCGAATATGTCGCGGTGCCACGTGACCATAATCTCGCACGCTTGCCGGAAGGCATGTCGCCCGCTCTGGCGGCAGCCCTTGGCTGTCGCGTGACCACCGCGTGGCACGCGCTGACGGACCGGGCCGCCTTGAAACCGGGCGAATGGCTGGCTGTGCATGGAACCGGCGGCATCGGACTTGCCGCCATGCTTTTGGGCCGCGCAATTGGCGCGCGCGTGATTGTCACCGATATTGTGCCCGAGAAACTTGCCCACGCCAAATCGATTGGCGCCGAACATGCCGTGGATGCCAGCGACGGCGAGAGCGCTGCCCGCATCCGCGAGATCACGGGGGGCGGGGCACATGTTTCGATTGAGGCTTTGGGTTTTCCCGCCACTGTCGCAGCGTCGTTAGATTGCCTGCGACCCTTGGGACGTCATGTGCAAGTCGGCTTGCCTGTGGGACCACACGCAGTCCAGCCGATCAACCTCAACACGGTCTACATGGGTAATCTTGCACTTTATGGCACGCGAGGCATGCCGGCGTGGAAGTATCCGTCGCTTTTGTCGCTGATCGAAAGTGGAGCGGTGGACTTGTCGCCGATTGTTGCGCGGGAAGTTTCGCTCTCTGAGACGGGGCGTGAGCTTGCTGCGTTTAACGGGCCGATGCCTCCGGGCGTGGCCGTCATCACTGATTTTCTGACCTGAAGGGGTTTACGATGAAAGCCGCTGTTCTTGTCTTTCCCGGTTCCAACTGTGACCGCGATCTGGCCGTCGCGTTTCGCAATGCCGGCTGTGATGTGAAAATGGTCTGGCACAAGGATACGAGCCTTCCGGACGGCGTTGATATCGTTGGCATTCCGGGTGGTTTTTCCTTTGGCGACTACTTGCGCTGCGGGGCCATTGCGGCACGCTCGCCTATCGTTGCGGCGCTGAAATCCCACGTTGAGCGTGGCGGCCATGCGCTTGGCATCTGCAATGGCTTTCAGGTGCTTGTCGAAACCGGTCTGCTGCCAGGCGCTTTGATCCGCAACGCGGGACTGAAATTCATCTGCAAACCTGTGGGTCTCAGCGTTGAAACCACGTCCAGCGATTTTACAAACGCCTACTCAAAGGGGCAGACTGTGACCTATCCGGTCGCGCATCACGATGGCAACTACATCGCGACCCCGGACACGCTTGCGGCGTTGAATGATGAAGATCGTGTCGCTTTCCGTTACCTTGACGACATCAACGGTTCGGTTGAAAATATCGCCGGTATCTTGTCGGAAAATCGTCGTGTTCTGGGGCTAATGCCACATCCCGAACGCGCTGCGGATCCTGCACTCGGCGGGAAAGATGGTGCTGATTTGTTCCGCTCTCTGGCAATCGCGGCCATCACGGCTTGAGCCAACGCAGTCAAGGCCCTAGATTCAAAGGCATGAGTGATGCGCCGCGCAAAAGACGCATAAAATTTGCCGGGTCGCCCTGGCCGATTCGGGTGATGATGATCGTGGTCATTTCGGCCGCCGTCGCCGTTGTCTGGGTGACCAACCAGCTTCTGACCGAACGCTTCACCGAGAGCACGCGTAGCCGGGCCGAGGTCAGACTTGCACTTTACTCCGGCAATATCCTTAGCGAATTGCAACGCAACCAGATCGTGCCTCAGCTTCTGGCACGTGACCCGGCCCTGATTGGCGCGCTGAATTCCGATGATTATTCGCAATCAAGCCAGCGCCTGATTTCGTATCGTGACGAAATCGGAGCCGCCGAGCTTCTGTTGATTGACGGAGGCG
Source organism: Boseongicola sp. (assembly GCA_013042105.1). Lineage (GTDB taxonomy): Bacteria > Pseudomonadota > Alphaproteobacteria > Rhodobacterales > Rhodobacteraceae > Boseongicola. The sequence continues at coordinate 15,130 of JABDQU010000213.1, read as the reverse complement.
GGCGCGCTGTCGCTGCCACGGACCGTCAGCAACTTGGTTCGCCGCATCGATCTGAGCCATATTTTGTTGGGGCTTTGCGCTCGTCTGAAACTGTGTTCACCACGCATGTCACCGAGAACGGTGCGCGACTGTTCTCGTATTCGCGTAAAATCCGGGATCGCGGGGAAACCATTGGCGTTATCGTTGTAGAATTGGACCTGCAACAGTTTGAAAGCGCATGGGCTGGGTTTGCCGACGCGGTGATCGTGACTGACAGTGAAGGGCGGATCCTGCTATCGACGGAAGCGCGTTGGCGCGGCTTGAACGAAGATGAAGCGTTGCAACTCCGCTCGGCCCCAAGTGCAATTCAGCGCGCGGTGCGCGCCACTGCGGACTGGACCGTGCTGCCGATTGATGCCTATCTCGCGGGCCAACCTGTGATGCGGCAGGAAGCGCGGATCGGGTTTCAGGGTTGGAGAATGACCAGTTTCACGACTTATTCCGGCGTGCGCGAGCGGGTGAACGCCTTTATCGCGCTCGAAATTATGGGCTTTGCGATCATCTTGGCCGTTGGGTTCTACTTCGCCAGTCGTAACGCCACCTCCCGACTGGTGGTATTCCAGCGCGAGTCGGCGGAGCTTCGCCAGTTGAACGCCGCCCTGCAGCGAGAAATCGCCGAACGCGAGAAGGCCGAACGCAACCTTGAAGTTGCGGAACAAACCATTCAGCAATCCTCGAAACTGGCGATCTTGGGCGAGATGTCTGCGGCTGTCAGCCACGAGTTGAACCAGCCGCTTGCCGCGATGAAAACCTACCTCGCGGGTGCGCGGCTTTTGCTGCAGAGGAACCGCCCGGATGAGGCTGTTTCGTCTTTCCAGCGGATCGATGATCTGATCGAGCGGATGGGGGCGATCACACGGCAGCTCAAGTCCTATGCCCGCAAGGGCGGCGATGCGCTTGAAACCATTGATGTAAGGGACTCTGCGTCCTCGGCGCTCTCGATGATGGAGCCACAACTCAGGCAACGCAAGATGGCGATCAATTCGCTTTTGCCGCGCGAACCGGTCTTTGTGGAAGCCGACCGCATCCGGCTCGAACAGGTGCTGATCAATCTGTTGCGCAATGCGCTTGACGCCACGAAAGGCGTTGCCGACCCTGAGGTGACTTTGATCGTCTCGGTATCCGACGAGGTGCTGATAACGGTGCGCGACAACGGTGTCGGGATTGATGATCTCGACAGCCTGTTCGAGCCCTTTTACACCACCAAAGCCCCCGGCGATGGCGTCGGGCTGGGGCTTGCTATTTCCTCGGGGATCGTGAACGACCTTGGCGGTCGGATGACGGCGAAAAACGGACAAAGTGGGGGGGCTCTGTTTGAAATTCGCCTTCCGCTTGCCGATATAGCTGCAGGACAGGCTGCAGAATAAACGTGAGGACGCATTGATGGCACAGGCCATGAAGATCGCGATTGTCGATGATGAACAGGATATGCGGCAGTCAATCAGCCAGTGGCTGGCCCTTTCCGGGTTTGACACCGAAACCTTCCCAAGTGCGGAAGACGCCCTGAAGAACCTCGGCCCCGAATATCCCGGTGTTGTTGTCAGCGACATCAAAATGCCCGGGATGGACGGCATGGCATTCCTAAAGCGCCTCATGGGCGTGGATTCCGCGCTGCCCGTCATTATGATCACAGGCCACGGTGACGTGCCGATGGCGGTCGAGGCAATGCGTGTTGGCGCGTTCGATTTTCTGGAAAAGCCGTTTAACCCGGACAAAATGACCGAGCTTGCCAAGCGCGCCACCAACGCGCGCCGCCTGACGCTGGACAATCGCGCCCTGCGCCGTGAGCTTTCGGACGGCTCGGGCATCATCAAAAAGCTGGTCGGTGCCTCACCGGTGATGGAGCGCCTTCGCGAAGACATTCTCGATCTGGGGCAGGCGGACGGCCATGTGCTGATCGATGGCGAAACGGGCACAGGCAAGACTCTGGTGGCTCACGCGTTGCATGCAGTTGGTGCAAAGGCGGGTAAGAAGTTCGTGCTGTTCTCCTGTGCCGCGCATGAAGAAGACACTTTGGCGGCCCGCCTGTTTGGACCAAACGACACCGACGACCGTTTGCCGCTTTTGGAAGAGGCGCGCGGCGGAACACTGGTTTTGGAGGGCATTGAGGCGCTGCCTGAAAAGTTGCAGGCGCGCCTTTTGACGTGGATGAACGAGCAAGGCACGCCTGCGGAAACGCGCATAGTCGCAATCTCTAACCTACAGGAAGCGGGCAAAACCTGCGAAGACGCGCTCCGCCCCGATTTGTATTATCGCCTTGCCGCAATGAAGATCACACTCCCACCACTGCGCCAGCGCGGCGAGGACATTCTGCTGTTGTTCCAGCGTTTTGCCGATCAGTTTGCCGAAGAGTATGGCTGCGACGCGCCGGAAGTCAGCGCGCAGGAAGCCGCGCAGCTTTTGCAGGCACCGTGGCCGGGCAACATCCGCCAGCTCTTGAACATCGCCGAACGCGCGGTTTTGCAGTCACGCCGCGGGTCCGGCACGATTGCCTCGCTTTTGATGGCCGACAGCGAAGAAGCTGACATGAGCGTTACGACCGAAGGCAAACCTCTGAAAGAATACGTGGAAGCTTTTGAGCGGATGTTGATCGACAACACGATGCGCCGGCACCGCGGCTCAATTGTGAATGTGATGGACGAATTGTGCCTCCCGCGCCGGACCCTGAACGAGAAAATGGCCAAATATGGGTTGCAGCGCTCGGATTACCTGTGACGGGCAGGGGCGAAGGGCCCTCTATCGGTATTTAGGAAAGGGTGAAGTTGTTTTGCGACCTGTCGTGAAAACGTCAAACTTCGGGATTGTATTTTATCCCCAACCGGCCTTATGTTGAACCTGTAGCGCAAGGGGCCAGATCGCTCCGCTTAAGTCGTGCTGCAAAAAGTTTCGCTGTTCCAGAGCTTTAGCTTGAATGTTTCAAGCGGTCTGGCCCGGCATCTACGGCCAAAAGGTCGACTAACCGAATTGCCCGAGATGCGCGTTTAAGCGCGCCGGGCCGTGAACGGGCGCCGCCATAAGGCGCCGGAGAAGAAACGCGATGACGCGCGCGAGGGCATCACAGAGCATGTCCCCGACCTTACAGGGTCGGGCCGCACCGGCTACGCCGCGTCCAGTCGCCATCAACAGTCGTATGCGTTTTCAGTCCTCACCTTTCAGGCGGAGGGCTTTGCGCGTGCGCGGAAAGTCAACATGTCAAAGAAAATGCTTATCGATGCCACCCACGCGGAAGAGACCCGCGTTGTGGTGGTTGACGGAAACAAGGTCGAGGAATTTGATTTTGAATCCGAAAACAAACGGCAGCTTGCCGGAAATATCTATCTCGCAAAGATAACACGGGTCGAACCGTCGCTTCAGGCGGCGTTTGTCGACTACGGTGGCAACCGCCACGGCTTCCTTGCCTTCTCGGAAATTCATCCCGACTACTACCAAATCCCTGTTGCCGATCGCGAAGCGCTTCTGGCCGAGGAAATCGCTTTTGCCGAAGCAGAAGCCGCGGAAGAGGAAAAGCCGAAGAAGCGCCGCTCGCGCGGTGGCCGGTCACGCTCGAAGGCTGCTGAGGTCGAGGCGAAGGACGAAACAGTTTCGGCAGATGCGCCTACCGATGACGCGGCTACTGAAACTGCCGCCGAAGAGATGTCGTCGGATGGTCCAGGCGAAGACGTGCCTGCTGTTGAAAATGCGCCGGTCGCTGAAACCGCACCTGCTGAAGAGGCCAGCACGCCTGAAGAGGCTCCGAAAGCCATTCCAGGGATGGATGTGGTCGATCTGGAAGCCAACGACGATGACAACGATGAGGCGACGCCTTATTCGGCAATGGACCACGCAGCGGAAACCGATGCTTCGATAGAATCCGTCGCGGACGATGACACGCAGGAAGACATTCGTCCTCCTCGAAAATCCCGCCCACGACGCTACAAGATCCAGGAAGTCATCAAGGTCCGTCAAATCCTGCTTGTGCAGGTCGTTAAAGAAGAGCGCGGCAACAAAGGCGCGGCCCTCACGACCTATCTCAGCCTTGCTGGTCGCTATTGTGTCCTGATGCCGAACACCGCCCGTGGCGGTGGCATTTCGCGCAAAATCACTCAAGCTAACGACCGTAAGAAGCTGAAAGAGATCGCGCAGGAAATCGACGTGCCGAAGGGCGCTGGTCTGATCATCCGCACGGCCGGTGCCAAGCGCACCAAGACCGAGATCAAGCGCGACTACGAATACCTTCAGCGCATGTGGGAGCAAATTCGCGAGCTGACGCTGAAGTCCATTGCACCTGCTCAGATCTACGAAGAGGGCAACCTCATCAAGCGCTCGATCCGTGACCTCTATAGCCGCGAGATCGACGAAGTGCTGGTCGAAGGCGAAAACGGTTATCGCACGGCTAAAGACTTCATGAAAATGATCATGCCGAGCCACGCCAAAAACGTGAAGCTCTATGCAGATCCTATGCCACTGTTCGCGCGCTATCAGGTCGAGAGTTATCTCGCCGGTATGTTCAACCCGACGGTGCAGTTGAAGTCGGGCGGGTATATCGTGATCGGGATCACCGAAGCGCTTGTGGCCATCGACGTAAACTCGGGCAAAGCGACGAAAGAGAACTCAATCGAGGACACCGCGCTCAAGACGAACCTTGAGGCTGCAGAAGAAGTCGCCCGCCAGTTACGACTGCGGGACCTCGCAGGCCTCATCGTGATCGACTTCATCGATATGGAAGAGCGCCGGAATAACTCGGCAGTTGAAAAGCGGTTCAAGGATCGTTTGAAGACGGATCGCGCCCGCATTCAGGTCGGTCGTATTTCAGGCTTTGGCCTGATGGAAATGTCGCGACAACGTCTGCGTCCGGGCATGCTTGAAGCCTCGACCCAGCCGTGTCCGTCTTGTCATGGCACGGGCCTGATCCGTTCGGATGACAGCCTTGGTCTGACAATCTTGCGCCAGCTTGAAGAAGAAGGCGTGCGCAAGCGGTCTCGTGAGGCATTGGTCAAAGCGCCTGTGGCGATCATCAACTTCCTGATGAACCACAAGCGCGAGCATATCGCTCAGATTGAAGCGCGATACGGCATGGCTGTGCGCATGGAAGCCGATCCGTTCCTGATCTCTCCAGATTTCACCATTGAGAAGTTCAAGACGGCGACGCGGGTCATTGATCCGACCGCGCAGGTCGTGTCCGTCGATGCGGCGCTGATGGCCGAGATCGAGGCTGATCTTGCCAGTGAGGCGGCCGAGGCCGCAGAAGAGGTTGAGGCGCCCGTTGAAACCCCGCACGCTCAGGAGGACGGTGAAGATCGTCCCAAGAAGCGCCGTCGTCGTCGGCGCCGTCGTCGCGGTGGCGGCGGTGGTCGCGACGGAGACGAGGCGCAAAACCAGAACCAGCAACAGGCGTCTGAGGATACGACAGAGGCGGGCGAGGCCAAAGGTGACGATGCGTCTGCCGAGCAATCCGACGCGCCGGAAGCTGAAGTTGCCGAAGAGGCTCCGAAGAAGCCGCGACGGACACGGACGCGCCGTAAGAAGGAAGCTCCGGTAGAGGCTGATGCGGCTGAAGAGAAAGCGCCCGCGGCTGAGGCGGAGGATGCGCCGAAGGCGGCGGAACCTGTTGCCGAAGAAGAAGCGCCAAAGCCCAAGCGCAAACGCGCGCCACGCAAGAAGAAGCCTGAAGAGGCTGTGGAAGTGACTCCGGTCGAGGCGGCACCTGTAGCAGAGGCTCCGGTCGCTGAACCACAAGCGCCTGCTCCCGAGCCGGCGCCCGAGCCCGCAATGGCCGGAGACGCGCCCGCGCCCGAGGAAAAGCCCGCCAAACCGCGTAAGCGCGGTTGGTGGTCGGTCGGTCGCTCGTAGGGGCTTACTTTCGCTTGATAAGATAAACCTGAACGCCACCCTCATCGGTGGCGTTCAGCATTTCATGACCTTGTTCCGCGCAAAAATGAGGGACATCGACAATCGCTGCCGGATCATCAGCGCGCATTTCAAGAACCGCCCCGGGCGCCATGCCGCGCAGTCGTTTGGCCGCTTTTAAAACGGGCAATGGGCACAATAGCCCGGTCGCATCCAAGGTCTCATCCACTGTCATGGCGCGCTCGCTAATCGGGATGTTACAGTTTGTCCACTTAGATTTGAGCGCTTGTGGCGTGACGCGGGCCGAAAGAGCGCTTAAGTCGGGGGAAGAAGGAAAGTTGTATGTTCGGATTTGACCTTTTTGACGCCTCGCTGTTGCCGGCGATGACCATCGCCTTGATGGCGGGTGTGCTGTCGTTCCTCAGCCCTTGCGTGCTGCCTATTGTGCCACCTTATCTGGCCTATATGGGCGGCATTTCGGTGACCGAAATGCAAGGCGGCGAGAAAGCTGCGCGCCGTCGCACAATGCTTTCAGCTCTTTTCTTTGTATTGGGGCTGTCCACGGTTTTCATGATCCTCGGTTTCACAGCCTCGGCGTTCGGACGATTCTTTCTGACCAATCAGGACTGGTTCATCATCGCGGCGGGCCTTGTGATCATGATCTTCGGCGCACATTTCCTCGGAATCTATCGTATCAAATTCATGGACCGCGAGATGCGTGTGGACGCGGGCGACCGCGGTGGTTCGGCCTTTGGCGCATATGTTCTGGGCCTTGCATTCGCCTTTGGATGGACGCCGTGCATCGGGCCAATCCTGGGCGCAATTCTGTCGATTGCTGCGTCTGAGGCCGATGTCGCACGCGGCACCACGCTGCTTGCCGCCTATGCCGCAGGGCTTGGTATCCCGTTTCTGCTGGTCGCTGCATTCTTCCCGCGCATGACGCGCCTTATGGGATGGATGCGCCAGCATATGGAGCGCATCGAGCGCATCATGGGCCTTTTGCTGTGGACTGTCGGCCTGTTGATGCTGACCGGCAGTTTCACCGATTTCGCTTGGTGGCTGAACGAGCAATTCCCTGTTCTGCAAACATTCGGGTAGATTTGGACGCACTGTTTCTACCCCAGATAGCGCGCATCATTCGTTACAATCGTTTCGACAATTTGGCTTCTCGCCAAAGCGCGCTTGGGATAGGTTCCCGACATGCTGCCGCGCTCCAAATCAAAGGTGTCCCGCCGCCGGGTGTTCTACATTCCCGGCTACGACCCGCACCCGTCCCGCCGATACCGCGAGCTTTATCGCACGGAAGGGCGCATGCAGGCCGCGGTGTCGGGATATGAAATCGATCAGAAGTCAGAGGCGCGCGATACCGGATGGCGCGTGCGCGCAAAAATCGACGGTGCGCGAACGGTTAGCAAAATCGACGTTCTGGTCTGGCATGATCTTGTGCGCGGATCGATGCGCGCGGGCATTGCCGGGACCTATCTCGCGCTATTACGCACGGCGTGGATTTACTTGACCACCGGCACTCTTCGTCGCCTTAGCTGGCTTGCGAAAGGGCCTGTGATCGCCGCATTGTATCCCGTGGTGATGCTTTTGGCACAGCTTGCAGTGGCTCTTGTCGGTGCAAGCGTGTTGGCCGGGGTCGGGGTCTGGGCGACATATGAACTTGGTGCATTGGTCCTGTCTTCCCTTGGGCAGCCGGTTGCGCAGGGCGGTTGGCTTTGGACGCTTGTCGGCGCAGGGGTTTTCTGGGCGCTGTTCCTGCCAATGACGCTGGGCGCGCTGCGGTGGTTCAAGGCGCATGATGACAAGACTTATGCTTATTATCTGATGCAGGACTATGCCTATTCTGCCTCAAAACGGGGCGCTTACCCTGATGAGATTGAGGCCCGACTGCACGAGTTTCGTCACCGCATTGAGGCGGCCTTGCGCGAGGATATCGACGAGGTTCTGATCGTTGGCCATTCTTCGGGCGCGCAGATGGCGGTGTCTATTGTCGCCGATATCGTTCGCCTGAAACGGGTCCATGAAACCGGGCCTGCGCTTTCATTGCTGACACTTGGGCAAGTCATACCGATGGTAAGCTTCTTGCCCGAGGCCAAACGCATCCGCCGTGATTTGCGCCTTCTGGCTTCAGCGCAGGAGATCACATGGGTCGATGTTTCGGCCCCCACGGATGGTTGCTGTTTCGCTTTGACGGACCCGGTGTCTGTAACCGGCGTGTCGCCGGGCAAGAGCCAGCAATGGCCGTTGATCCTGTCGGGCGCCTTCAGTCAAACGCTGTCATCTGAATGGATGGGACGATTGAAGTGGAAATTCTTCCGGCTCCACTTCCAGTATATTTGCGCTTTCGACAAGCCGGGCGATTACGATTATTTCAAGATAACCGCAGGCCCTGAAACGCTTGGGTCGCGCTTTCGCGGGCGGCGCACATCGCCGAGCCGGATCGACGTTGTTGCCTCTCGTTTCACGTCCACAGTGACATGATCCCGCCAAAACCGGCGGCGCGGACAGGGAAAGTCTCGCTTTGGCGGTATTGGCAGATGTTTCGCCGAGACATCCTTTCGGCGCAACCTGAGCGATTGTATCGCGCGCGTATGGCGGAGTTCAAAACGCCGTTTTTTCGTTCGTTCTTGATCAACGAACCAGATCTGATCAAAACCGTTTTGAATGAGCGCCCTTCCGATTTCCCGAAGTCTGCGCGTATCACATCCGGTCTGGCACCGCTTCTGGGTCGGTCGGTATTCGTGACCAATGGTGACGAATGGGCTCGCCAGCGTCGCATCATCGATCCGGCGTTCGAGGGCGGACGCATTGCGGCGACATTTCCTGCGATGACAGACGCCGCACTGGCGGCCGCCAAACGCATCACCCCGGGCAGACTGGACGTAGAAAGCTGGGCCAGTCACGCCACGGCGGACATCATATTTCGAACGCTTTTCTCACTGCCCATAGAAGATGACCTGGCCCGCGAGACCTATCAGGCCTTCCGAAGTTTTCAGCGAGAACAGCCCGTTGGCACCCTTGCGGCCCTTGTTCCGTGGTTGCCGGTCCGACATCGTCGACCGGCGCGTGAGGCGGCGCGTCGGCTTCGTCAGTTGATCGGAGACCTTGTGGATCAGCGGCAGGCATTGATTGATGTGGGCAAGGCCCCGAATGATCTTGCGACCAAGATCATGACGACGCCGGACCCTGAAACCGGGTATATGTTTGAGCGGGACGAAATGGTCGATCAGGTCGCGATTTTCTTCCTTGCTGGACATGAAACAAGTGCGGCCCTTCTGGGGTGGGCGCTTTGGTTGTTGGCGGCGGCACCCGAGTGGGGGGAAGAGGTTGCGCGCGAGGGTGAGGCGTTTTGGCCGAGCCCGGAGTTCGGGAGGCTTTCGAAAATGCCGATCACGCGAAATGTGATCCGGGAAACGCTCAGGCTCTATCCGCCGGTGCCGATGTTCGTTCGCGAAGCGCGACAGCCAGAGACCTTTCGCAAGCGCGCGGTTCCGAAACGCGCGCAGATTGTCATCTCGCCGTGGCATCTGCATCGGAACGATCGCTATTGGAGTGACCCGGATGCGTTTGATCCTTCGCGATGGAATACCGACGCGGGGCGACAGGCGTCACGTGAAGCGTATCTGCCGTTTTCAAGTGGCGCGCGGGTGTGTCCTGGCGCTGGTTTTGCGATGGCGGAGGCGGCGATTTTGTTGACGGCGGCGATGGTGCGGTTTGAGTTTAAACCGCTTGAGACACCTGTGCCCGCGGCGCATCTGACGGTGCGGGCGAAGGACGGGATTTCGCTTGAGGCGACGCTCCGCTAGCGCGCGCGATAGTGGTCGAGAACAAAGAGACGGATGGCCGAGGCCAGCCCGCAGTCGGCACCACGGGCTTCATCAATTTCGGCGGCCAACTCGTTGATTGGGCGCTTTTTTTCCTCGGCTATATCGCGGAATGCCGACCAGAACGCATCTTCAAGGGACACCGATGTTCGGTGCCCCCGAAGGGTCAGTGAGCGTTTGACCGGGCGCGTGTTCATGGCTCTTTTTTGTGGGCCTCATGACGCTTCATTGCCAGTGCGGCCTTCTTGGCCTCCGCCAGTTTGTCGGCCTTGGAGCGGCCGTATTTCATGGCGTTTCCGTCGGCTGCCGCCTTGCGCGCGGACTTCAGTTTTTCCTTGCGGGCGCGGTTGAGGTTGACCGTGTTCATGTCTTTGGTCCGATCATCTTTTCAGGCCGCACGACACTGTCAAAGGTCGCTTCGTCCACAAACCCAAGTGCGATGGCTTCTTCTTTCAAAGTCGTGCCATTTTTGTGCGCGGTCTTGGCGACGGTGGTTGCGTTGTCGTAGCCGATTGTGGGCGCGAGGGCCGTTACAAGCATCAGCGATTCCCGCATCAATTGGTCAATCCGCTTTTCATTCGCGCGGATGCCCGAGACGCAGTTGTCGGTGAACGCGTTGGCGGCGTCGCCCAAAAGTTGCATGGATTGCAACACGTTATAGGCCATCATGGGTTTGTAGACGTTCAGTTCGAAGTGGCCCTGACTGCCTGCAAAACCGACAGCGGCGTCGTTGCCAATGACGTGGGCACAAACCTGGGTCATTGCTTCGCATTGGGTCGGATTGACCTTGCCGGGCATAATCGAGGAGCCGGGCTCGTTCTCGGGCAGCAGCAATTCATAGAGACCACAGCGCGGACCTGAGCCAAGGAGACGAATGTCGTTTGCGATCTTGAAAAGACTGGCCGCTGCGGCCTTCAATGCGCCGGACATCGCGACCATGGCGTCATGGGCGGCGAGCGCTTCGAACTTGTTCGGGGCCGTCACAAAGGGAAGGCCGGTGATGCGCGCCATGTTGGCCGCGACTTCTTCGCCCCAGCCAGGACGCGTGTTGAGGCCAGTGCCGACAGCCGTGCCGCCCTGGGCCAATTCGTAAATGTCACCGAGCGCTGCGTTAACCCGTTCGATACTTTTGCGCACCTGATGGGCGTATCCGGAAAATTCCTGTGCGAGCGTTAGCGGCGTGGCATCCATCGTATGTGTGCGGCCGATTTTGATGATGCCCTCAAATTCTTTCTGTTTCGTTTCCAGAGCGGTCGCGAGGTGATCCAGACCCGGCAAACACACGTCGCGCGCGGTCATGGCGGTGGCGATGTGCATCGCGGTTGGGAAGGTGTCGTTGGACGATTGACCCATGTTGCAATGATCGTTCGGGTGCACGGGGTCTTTCGAGCCGATAACGCCGCCCATGATTTCAATCGCGCGATTGGCGATGACTTCGTTGGCGTTCATGTTTGATTGTGTGCCGGAGCCGGTTTGCCAGACGACGAGCGGGAAGTGGTCGTCGAGTTTGCCGTTCACCACTTCGGAGGCGGCCTCAACCATGGCGTCGGCCTTGTCGGCGTCCAACACGCCTGCGGCTTTGTTGGCTTCTGCACAAGCCTGCTTGATGACGCCGAGCGCGCGCACGATGGCGACGGGCTGCTTTTCCCAGCCGATTGGGAAGTTGATCAGGCTGCGCTGAGTTTGTGCCCCCCAGTATTTATCGGATGGGACCTCAAGTGGGCCAAAGCTGTCGGTTTCGGTGCGGGTGGTGGTCATGGCTTGCGGCTCTCCTTGGGCGAATTTGCAAGGAAGCTATAGGCAAGCGGGGCCTTATGCGCAATCGCACGGGGCTAGGTGTCGCAGGGAATGTTCAGGCGAGGCGGCGGGCGCGGGCTGAGGCAAGGAGGGGGTTGGCCTCAAAAGCGTCGGCGAGTCGGTCCTGCATGGAGCGCACGCTTTCACCGTAAAAGTAGAAGACGGTTTTGTCGGCGCGGCGGGTCCAGCCGCGATTGACGGCAAGGCCTTTCATGGCGTCGCTACACATTCTCGCAAAGTCGCGTCGTCCGGCACCATCGGGGGCAAGAGTGCTGTCCACGGAAATTTCGAGACCTTCGGCCACGCCAAACATCACAGGCTCACCCCCGTCGGAGCGTCTAATGGAGGAGCCGTAGGGCGCGTGGAGGAAATCTAGCATGCCGCCAACACTTTCAAGGCTATCGCGCGACGCATCGCGCAGGCCGAGGTAGAGCGTTACGCCGCAAATGTCGTCGGGGCCCGCTTCGTGGGCGCGCACTTTGGTTAAGGTGCCCATGGCGGTTGCCGCCAGTTGACGGTTCAGTGGTTCGCCAAATACGGCTGACGCATCGCGGTGGCCCATGCGAACGGGCAGGCGTGCTTCGACGAAGGTCACATCGATGGTCGTTGGCTTCATTTTCAGATCGCGAAAAAACATGGACGCACTCCCCGTTTGTTTGGAGGAGATTGACGGCCAAGTGTGGCGTCAGACCGGGGAAATTACGGCCAAAATGCGGCGGATTATTTCCGGAAACTGTCCAGACTGACAATCTGCGCGGGCCCGTCATCGTCTTTTGTTTCCAGTTCCGGGGCAGTGTCGGTTTCAGGCGCTTCATCGCTGTCTTCGTCGTCGTCCTGTGTTTCGAATCGAAGGCCGAATTCGACGGAGGGGTCCACGAATGTGCGGATGGCGTCGTAGGGGATGTAGAGCGGTTCGGGGGAGTCGCCGAAGTTGAGGGTGACCGAAAAGCCCTCGTTGGTGACGTCGAGATTGTCGAACCAATGCTGCATGACAACGGTCATTTCATCGGGGTAGCGGTCACTGAGCCAGTCGGCGATTTCCACGTCCGGGTGCATCGTATCGAAGGTGATGAAGAAGTGATGGTCCCCAGGCAGGCCGTTTTCGGCCACATCGTTGAGAACGTCCTGTATCAGACCCCGCATCGCGCGGTGCATCAGGTTTCCGTAATCAATGATGCGTGACATGGGGTCTCCTCGAATTCAGCGTTCAGCATAAAAGATTCGGCTCCGATGAAAAGGCGTTCCGGTGCGATTTGATACGATCAGAAAATCAGACCCGCACAAAGGCCCAGAACAGCGCCTGTGATCAGCGTGCGGCCAAGACCTGCGTGAGCGATCAGAAGCATCGCCGCGCCAATTGCCGCAATCCCAGCGGCGATTGGGTTAAGGGTTGCAAGGTCGGGGGCGATGATGGAAATCGGGCCAAAGCGAGCGGTTTCAATGGTTTGAAAGACGACGTGGGCGGCAAACCAAAGCGAGAGGTTCAGGATCACACCAACGACACAGGCGGTGATCGCGGCGAGGGCGCCGCTTAGGCGGTTGTTCGCTGTCAGTCGGTCAACGAAGGGGGCACCGGCAAAGATCCACAAGAAGCAGGGGACGAAGGTGACCCAGAGCGTGATGGCACCTGCAAGGTAGGCCGTGCCAAGGCCGAATTGCTGATAGGCGGCCTGAAAGCCGACGAATTGAGTGACAAGGATCAAGGGCCCGGGGGTGGTTTCAGCGAGGCCGAGGCCGTCCATCATTTGCTCGGTTGAAATCCAGCCGAAATCCGACACGACGGTTTGTGTCATGTAGGCGAGGACGGCGTAGGCACCGCCGAACGTGACGACAGCGAGTTTGGAGAAAAACAGAGCGATATCAGTAAGAAGTGGCGCATCCAAAGCGATAAGTGCTGCGATGGGTGCGGCCCAGAGCGCAAGCCAGATCAGGACGGTTCGCAGGGTTTTGGGGGCGATATGGACGGGTGCATCGGCTGATTTTCCGGGCCTTGTGGTGGCAAAGCCCCAGAGCGCGGCGATGGCGAGGATGAGGGGGAACGGCAGGTGGAAAGCGAAGATCGCGAGGAAGGCGAGGGCGGCGAGGAGCCAGTGATCCCATTGCTTGAGGGCGCGTTTGGAGACCTTGAACAGGGCCTCCAGAACAATGGCGACGACGGTGGCTTGCACGCCGAGGAAGGCGGCTTCGACGAGAGGGATATTTCCGTAGAGCGCATAGCCCGTGGCGAGCGCGAACATGACGGCGGCACCGGGCAGGACGAAGAGAAGGCCCGCGATGAGGCCTCCGGGAACGCCGCGTAAGCGCCAGCCTGCGAAGGTGGCGAGCTGCATTGCTTCGGGGCCGGGCAGGAGCATGCAGAAAGAGAGGGCGCCGAGGAAGTCTTTTTCGGTGAGCCAGCGATTTTCGTCGACCAGCTCGCGATGCATGAGGGCGATTTGCGCGGCGGGACCGCCGAAGGAATAGAGGCCGATGCGTCCGAAAACGCGCAGGAATGTCGCTGTTTCGGGCGCGGTCATCGGTGAGACCCCGGCCAGTCGTGACGCTCGGATTGACCGTCGCGCGCCCATCGGTAAAGAGCGTCATAAAGCGGGAGTGCGGCTGTGAGTTGCGCTTGGTCGTCCTTGTATTGGCGTGACAGGCCGACAGAAAAGGCAAGTAAGCCAGCGGCTTGAGGGACTGTTTCACCTTGATCGGTATCAGCCGCGCGCACGATTTCGGCAAGGCGCATCAGGGCAGGTGAGCGCAGGTGAAATGCATCAAGCATCGCGTCGAAGGTGCAAAGTGCCCCCTTATGCGTGAAGTCGGCGTCGGGGACGTCGAAGGGGGTCGCGCCAAAGCGTTCGGCCACGTTTGCGACTTCGCCCGGCGAGACGAAGAGAAACTGCGCGCTGCGGTCCACAAACCGCCGGATCAACCATGGACAGGCGATCCGGTCGATTTTCGGGCGGTGGCGCGTGACCCAAACGGTTGTGCCATCCGGGGTCGGAGGAATGGCCGCGGCTGGGATGCGGTCAGTGTCTGGTGCGTCGCGCCAGCCGAGATTTCCGCCGCTGAGATATTCCGCCGCGACGCCGTCAGAGCGCAGCCATGCGGCCATACCTTGACTGAGCTTTGCCCCTTTTTGACAGACCACGACGCATTTTTGGTTAACGAGGCGTGCGCGCAGGCCGCCCGGGTCGGTGTGAGGGTGACGAAACGCGCCGGGAATGAGGTGGGGGTCGGTGTCGAAGTTGGCGTTTATCGAGAGGTCGACGATATCGGGACACTCGGGCGTTCCGATCAGGCGGTTAAGCTGAGCGACGGTGATTTCATTTGGAGCAGGCACGGGGCGCATCCTTTCTGACAAGTTTCAGTGGATGCGAAACTTGGGCTGACGCCTCACGGGGCGTTCGCGAAACCCCATGGCTTTTGGTAGCCGCAAGAGGTCGGGATTGGCAATAGGAAGGGGGGTGAAAGTGCAGGCTTCTGTTGCCAGGTGCCTGCGAACCCCGCCTTAAGCTGCAAAGCCTAAGGACTTAGATTTCAATAGTTCCGACTGCTTACGCAGCCATCGCCATTGGAGCTTTGTTGTCATTTGCAACTAGCTTTGATGGACCGATATCGGTGGTACCTCACCGAGACAAAGCAAAACCCCTTTA
>JABDQU010000212.1 GCA_013042105.1 Boseongicola sp. | reverse complement strand
TTTCCGCTGTCAGCCATTGCCTGCTGGAAAGCGATCGCGGAACTCACCACGCGTCCGTTTTATTGGGATAAAACCGCCCACGGCGGCACGACTAGTCGTCCGAAACGACGGTGGATTCGACGGCAGCTTCCGCATCCCGTCTAAGTCGAGCCTCGTAAGCTCTTGAAATATGGCCTTTTAACTCAGACTGAGCTGCATCGGCATCGCCTCTAGAAATCGCATCCACAACGGCAGCGTGTTCCTCCAGAGCCCGTTCGCTCCGCCCTTCAGCAGACAGAGATGTTGACGTCATAAGCGCCATAGAGCGGTAAACAAGGTCCAGTTGCTGCACCAGATATCGGTTGTGAGATGCCAGATGCACCTGACGGTGGAAGCGCCGGTTGGTCCGGCTCAAAGCAGCTGGATCCCCGACGCGTTCTCTGTCCTCGGCGACAAACTCCCGCAGCAGCCGGACTTCCTCTTCCGTGGCATGGCGCGCTGCAAGCCGCGCCGCAAGTCCTTCAAGTTCTGAACGCACCACATAAAGCTCTGCCATCTGATTATGGTCCAGCGACGCCACAATTAAAGATCGCCCATCACGTGCCAAAAGTGACTGTGTTTCAAGGCGTTGCAGGGCTTCACGAATCGGAGTGCGAGACACTCCGAACCTGTCTGCCAACTCGCTTTCGACCAACCGATCCCCGGGGCGATACGTGCCCAGATCAATTGCCTGCAAGATCAGCTGATAGGCGTCCTTCTGCCCGGCGCGTGCATCGACCATAACAGCCCTTCCAAATCATTAGCCTCGACCCGACACTATGGCCCAGTCCCCCTACAGATCAAGCGCTCTCATTGCCAACCCGGTCCCGCTTGGATATGCCCGCGCGCATGCTTGCATCCGCTTTTTCACATATCACCACATGGGTCTTTGATCTCGACAATACCCTTTACCCGCCAGAAGCCCGGCTCTTTGACCAGATCGAGGTCAAAATGACGACTTGGGTCGCGGATACCTTGAAGGTTTCCCGCCCCGAAGCAGACCGTTTGCGCAAGCACTATTGGCACAAATACGGCACGACATTGGCTGGGTTGATGGAAGAACATGGTGCAGATCCAAGGCCTTACCTCATTGATGTGCATGAAATATCTCTCGACCATCTGGAAGTGGACGCCCACTTGGCCAGCATGATCCGCGCCCTTCCAGGTCGACGCATCGTCTATACAAACGGCTCCGAACCTTACGCCCGCCGTGTTCTTGACGCCCGCGGGCTTGAGCACTTGTTTGACGCAGTTTACGGCGTCGAGCACGCCGAATTTCGCCCCAAACCTGAACGCCAGGCCTTTGAATCCGTGTTCAAAAAAGATGGCGTGCGCCCTGACGCGGCTGCCATGTTCGAAGATGAACCCCGCAACCTCGCAGCCCCCCATGATATGGGCATGCGCACGGTGCATGTCGCACCCGAAGCAGTTCCGGCACCGCATATCCATCACCACACCGACGATTTGGCGGGCTTCCTGTCGCAGGTGCTGCGATAGCCCTTTCCGAGGCCCTGCCAGCCTCCTAGGTTATGCCTATGAACAGAACAGACGTCGACATATTCATCTCCGGCGGCGGTATTGCAGGCTTAACCGCAGCGGCAGCTTTCGCCCATCAAGGGCTATCGGTCGTCCTCGTCGATCCCAGCACTCCGCCCAAAGCCATCGGCACCAAAGGATCGGACCTTCGCTCGACGGCATTTTTGGCACCCGCACAGGATCTGCTTGAAAACATTGGACTTTGGTCCGCATTAGCCGACCACGCTGAGCCATTGAAAACCCTTCGCGTGATCGATTGCCAAGGGCATCCGCCCGAACCGCGCACCGATCGCGCGTTCCAGTCGACAGATCTCGGGGCTACGAGTTTTGGATGGAACTTGCCGAACTGGCTGACACGAAAAGTCCTGACCGAAACACTCGCCGGGGCCGGGAATGTGGACTTGCGACTGGGTGACGGATTTGCGCGTCTGGTTACGCGTGAAGGTGAAGCAATCGTCACTCTGGCCTCCGGCGATCAAGTGCGCGCGCGATTGGCGATTGCCGCAGACGGGCGAAGCTCTCCGCTTCGTGAGGCGGCAGGCATTGCTTGCAAAACAACGCGTTACGGCCAAAAAGCGCTCGCTTTCATCGTCTCGCATGACGCCGCCCACCATAACGTTTCCACCGAGCTCTATCTCTCTGGTGGTGCCTTCACGACCGTTCCACTTCCCAACCACGAGGAAAAGCACTGCTCTGCAATTGTTTGGATGAACGACGGCGCCGAAGCGGTTCGGCTCCAAGCCCTTGACGATGAAGCATTTGCGCAAGCGGCGACCCAGCGATCTTGTTCCGTGTTGGGTGAAATGAAACTTTTGTCGCCCAGAAATGTTTGGCCCATCGTCACACAGGAAGCCGAACGTCTGACATCACAAAGGGTCGCATTGATTGCAGAGGCGGCGCACGTTCTTCCTCCGATTGGGGCACAAGGGCTGAACACCTCCTTACGCGATGTCGCCATACTTTCCGAACTTGCAGCAGCCGACAAAGGATTGATCGGAACCAGGGAGTTCCTGTCCGAATACGCGAAAGCAAGAAGTCGCGATATCCACCTGCGCGCGCAATTCATTGATCTTTATAATCGAATTTGCCGGTCAGACATGTCGAAGTTGCAGGACCTTCGAAGCGCCGGTCTGAAGCTTGTTCACGACGTCGCCCCATTAAGGCGAACCATAATGACAGCAGGCATGGGGCGTTAGGCCAAATCTCGGCCAAGCGGACCCGGCAAACGCTCTTCACTCAAAAGCACGTTAGATTCGATGTCTCCAACACCTTGAATTGTCATGATGCGGCGGCGCAGGACACGCTCGAAGTCGCCAAGATCACGCGCAACAACACGCAGACGATAATCATAAAGGCCGAGGACGTGATGAACCGATTGCACCTCGGGAACGGCGGATATGGCGCGTTCAAAATCAGAAATGCTGGTGCGCCCCTTTGCGGCAAGTTTAATCCCGAGGAAAACGGTCACACCGAAGCCAACACGCTCAAGGTCCAGCGCAATGCGGTGCCCGCTGAGTACACCTGCATCCGTCAGACGCTTAATGCGGCGCCAACACGCCGGTTGACTGAGCCCAACCTTGCGCCCGATTTGTCCCGCAGACAGCGTTGCATCCGATTGGAGTGCAGCAAGGATTAGTCGGTCAGTTGCGTCGGTTGCAATCATAGCGGCAGGCTCGGGTCTGTCTTGACGGTGGCAACGGTCATCAACGCTTCAAGGTCGGCAATATGTGGCAGGGTGAGAATGCGCTCGCGGTAGATCGACTGATAGTGCGCCATATCCCGCGCAATTACGACGATGCGCACGTCCACACGGCCAAGAAAGGTCTGAATTTCTGTGATTTCCGGCACCTCACGCGCAGCGTCAATGAATTGATCGAAAGCGCGTGGATCACTTTTCTCCAGCGTTATGCGCAGACTGACTTCGACTTCATACCCCAGCGCGGGCCAATCGACGATCGCGTGACGACCCTTGATTATGCCGCTGTCCGTCAACTTTTCAATGCGACGCCAGCATGAAGCTTGTGTCATGCCTGAGCGCTCGGCCAGAGTTGCGGTAGCGGCGGCAGGATCAGCCAGCAAATGGCGAAGAACCCGTCTGTCCAGGTCGTCGAGCATGATTTATTCCATATTCACAATTTTTAAGAATAATATTTATTCCAGATCGGCCTAATTCCGCAATACTGAAATGTCTTTTGGCGAATTACGTCTATATTGCGCTTCAAGGAAACACTTAACCAGAATGAACGAGGAATAATCATGCGCGTATATTATGATCGCGATTGCGACATCAATCTTATCAAAGACAAGAAAGTGGCCATTCTCGGCTATGGTTCACAAGGTCACGCGCATGCGCTGAACCTGCGTGACAGCGGAGCGAAAAACCTTGTTGTGGCACTCCGTGAAGACAGCCCGAGCGCGAAAAAAGCGGAAGGCGAAGGCCTTCAGGTTATGGGCATTGCCGAAGCTGCTGCCTGGTGCGACTTAATGATGTTCACAATGCCCGATGAACTGCAGGCAGAAACCTATAAGAAATACGTTCACGATAACTTAAAAGCGGGTGCGGCGATTGCCTTTGCCCACGGTTTGAACGTTCACTTTGGCCTGATTGAGCCAAAGCCCGGTGTCGATGTGATCATGATGGCGCCGAAGGGCCCGGGTCACACAGTGCGTGGTGAATACGTCAAAGGCGGCGGTGTGCCTTGTCTTGTTGCGGTTGATCAGGACGCGTCCGGCAAGGCGCTTGAAATCGGCCTTTCCTACTGCTCGGCTATCGGCGGTGGTCGTTCCGGCGTGATCGAGACGAACTTCAAAGAAGAGTGCGAAACCGACCTCTTTGGTGAGCAAGCTGTTCTGTGTGGCGGCTTGGTTGAGCTGATCCGTATGGGCTTTGAAACGCTTGTCGAAGCAGGTTACGCCCCTGAGATGGCCTATTTCGAGTGCCTTCACGAAGTGAAACTGATCGTAGACCTGATCTACGAAGGCGGTATCGCGAACATGAACTATTCGATCTCGAACACTGCCGAGTATGGCGAGTACGTTTCTGGTCCACGCATCCTGCCTTACGACGAAACAAAGGCGCGGATGAAAGAGGTTCTGACCGACATTCAAACCGGCCGTTTTGTGCGTGATTTCATGGCGGAAAACATGGTTGGCCAGCCAATGTTCAAATCGACACGGCGCATCAACGACGCGCACCAGATCGAAGAAGTCGGCGAGAAGCTTCGTGGCATGATGCCATGGATTTCCGACGGCAAGATGGTGGACAAGGCCCGCAACTAAGGCCACAAAACACGCTCAAGGCCCCGGCGTTGTCCGGGGCCTTTTTCATTTCAGGACCCAAAGATGCAACCCGACATCACGGCAAAAAGCTGGATTATGGTCGCGACCCTCGGATTTGTCTGGGGGGCGTCGTTTCTGTTCATTGAACTGGCGTTGGTGGGGATCGGGCCGTTCTGGCTGGCGGCGTCGCGGATATTGTTTGCGGGTTTGTTGACGACGGCGATCTGGAAACTGCGTGGCGGCAGGCTTTATGAGACGGAGGAACGCGCGTCATGGGCCCCGCTTTTGACAGTGGGTGTCTTGAGTTCGGCACTGCCTTTTGTTGCGATCTCGTGGGGGCAGCA
This sequence comes from Boseongicola sp., assembly GCA_013042105.1. GTDB lineage: Bacteria > Pseudomonadota > Alphaproteobacteria > Rhodobacterales > Rhodobacteraceae > Boseongicola. The sequence continues at coordinate 5,954 of JABDQU010000212.1, read as the reverse complement.
GTTTGTGACGTCTGGATTTGCGGGCGTTTCGATGGCTGCGGTGGCTTTGATCGTCTTGCCGCTGGCGCATTTTTTCGTCCCGGGAGAACGACTTACCTTGCGAAAATCGCTTGGTTTCGCGATTGGGTTTGTCGGAGTTGCGGTGTTGATCGGCCCCGAAGCCTTTGCGTCTACCGGTGTGGATGGTGAGATCTTGGGTCGGTTTGCCTGTGTGCTTGGGGCGTCATGTTATGCCGTTTCGTCCGTTGTGATGCGACGGCTTCCGCCGGTTGACCCTATCGGACTGTCGGCGGTGACGCTTATGATCGGGGCGGTTCCGGTGACGGTCCTTGCGTTGATCATCGAAGGACTTCCCCCAATGCCAAGCCGAGAGGTTCTTTTGGTTATCCTGCTCCTTGGACTTGTGCAGACCGCAGCGGCGAACTTGCTTCGCGTGATGGTCATCCGAAGCGCAGGCCCGGTGTTCATGTCACTGACCAACTACCAGGTGCCGCTTTGGTCTGTTCTCTTGGGCGTTTTGCTGTTGGGCGAGGATGTCGAGGCGTCGCTTTTCGTGGCGATGATCCTGATACTTGCGGGGGTTTTTCTCAGCCAATGGGGTGCATTGAAACGGCTTTTCGCGCGCTAGCCTGCGACGCTTGCGACCTCATCGACAATCGTGTCGACCACGCGCATCAATTCGCCTTCGTCTTCGCACTCGGCCATGACCCGGATCAGGGGTTCCGTGCCGGATTTGCGGATCAGGAGACGACCCTTCCCAGTGAGCGACGCCTCTGCGCTTGCAATGGCGTCTTTCACCCGCGTATCGGACAGAGGGTCATTGCCGACTTCAAATCGCACATTCTTCAAAAGCTGCGGAACTGGCTCGAAGGCTTGACGCAATGTGCTGGCCGCTTGGCCGGTGCGCTTCATCTCGGCGAGGAACTGCAGACCTGCCTGAAGACCATCGCCTGTCGTTGCAAAGTCGGTCATCACAATATGGCCGGACTGCTCTCCACCAAGGTTGAAGCCGCCTGCCCGCATGGCCTCAACGACATATCGGTCACCCACGGATGTGCGATGAAGTGATACGCCTTTTGCGCTGAGATACCGTTCAAGACCAAGGTTCGACATGACCGTGGCGACAAGCGTGTCATTGGTAAGTCGACCTTCGGCAGACCAGCGCGCGGCAAAAAGCGCCATGATCTGATCGCCGTCGGCAACTGCGCCGTTTTCATCAAGAATCATGACGCGATCCGCGTCTCCATCAAGGCAGATACCGACATGAGCGCCATGTGCCACGACCGTTTCAGCCGCTAGGTTTGTGCTGGTTGAACCACAGCCATCGTTGATGTTTTTGCCATTTGGGGAAACGCCGACGGGGATAACCTCGGCACCTAGCTCCCAAAGGACCGTCGGCGCGGCTTTGTAAGCGGCGCCGTTGGCGCAATCGACGACGACTTTCAGACCTTCCAGTGTAAGATCCTGCGGAAAGGTGGATTTGACACGTTCGACATAGCGGAACAGACCATCGTCGATCCGTTGCGCGCGACCGATGTTTTCGCTGGCGGCTGGCGTGATCTCGCTTGAAATCGCAGCCTCGATGGCCGCTTCGGCCTCGTCATTCAGCTTGAAACCGTCGGGACCGAAAAACTTGATGCCATTGTCGTGGTGAGGGTTGTGACTGGCAGAGATCATGACGCCGACGTCGGCGCGCATTGAACGCACCATCATCCCGACTGCGGGCGTTGGCACGGGGCCAAGAAGCAGAACGTTCATTCCCGTCGAGGTAAAGCCGGCTGTCAGGGCGTTTTCGAACATATACCCGGAAAGGCGCGTATCTTTGCCAATCACCACGCGATGCGCAGGTGAGCCGTCCCGGCGGAAATACCTCCCCGCTGCCGCTCCGATCCTGAGCGCAAGATCTGCCGTCATCGGATAGGTGTTTGCACGGCCTCGGACACCATCGGTGCCAAATAGCTTTCGGGTCATGGGACTGTCTCGTTTTTTTATGCCTCACACCCTTCCTAGCATGGAGAAGGTGTTTCTGCACAGGGGGCAGCGCCCGCCTTTCAGCAAGGGGGCGCCTAGATTTGTGACAGTGTGAAACAGATCGCTTAGTTCTGCGCGACGCGGCTCGGTTCGCGGTAGAAGTGATGGTATCCGATCGTCGTCGTACGCGGGAACACCCGGGCCCAACGTGGGTTCACCGATTTCGTGTGATAATGCGTTGCGCCATCCGTCAATTCGCGCTCGGCACCGTCGAGCATGAAGCGCGCAATCTTGCCAACCTTCTGGTAGGCCCTGACTTCGGTGATCGTCTCGGGGCGGCCATCACAGGTGTAGGTGAATTGGCAGCGATATCTTTCGCCGGTGCCTTGGTTCACAACACCGCAGACAGAGGCGGGATACCGACGGTCGTCGACGCGGTTCAGGATGACCTCGGCGACGCCAACGATCCCTTTCAGAGTTTCGCCGCGCGCCTCAAAATAGAGGGCTTCGGCCAGACAAGACCACTGATCACCACCGGATGCGACGGGCATCGCGGCAAGCTTCTGCGAGGTCAGACCGTCCGCGCCTTCTTCCAACACACCTTCAGGTGCACGGGTCAAACGCGCGACGTCGCGCGCGCCGAAAGCTGCCAATGCGTTGGTTTCGGCACCGAACAGACTGCCAAGTCTTTGGTTCAATGATACGGTCGGATTGTTCGATGTGCTGAGTGTCACATCGGCTACCGCGGGCACGCACAGGGTTGAAGCAGCAATAAGTGCCGCGACCCATTTCATGGGTTTTAACATCTTGGAGCCCCCTCCAGAACTTGTGGTTGACCGGTATTGGCCGCCTTCATTTAGCGGGGCGCATACCCAATGCTTGACGAAACGTCCACCCTTGGCCCTTGCGACAGAGTGTTCCGCAATCGGAAATCGCTGCGGGTCACGCCCAAAGATGACGTAGCGACATTTTTAGGCAATTGATTTTTATGTTCTTTTAGGCCTTGGGCCGTCTTGCAGCGCGATATGTGCGGCAGCTAGTCGCGCAACAGGCACACGGAAGGGTGAACAGCTGACATAGTCAAAACCCGCGTCACGGCAGAACGAAATAGAATCAGGGTCACCCCCATGTTCGCCGCAGATTGAGAGCGTCACGCCGGGTTTCCCCTTACGCCCGCGCTCGGCCCCGAGGGTCAGCAATTCACCGACGCCTTCAACATCGAGCCGATGGAATGGATCCTCAGGGAAAACACCCTGATTGACATAAGCCCCCATGAAGCGACCCGCGTCATCGCGGCTCAGCCCATAGGCCATTTGCGTCAGGTCATTGGTGCCAAAGCTGAGGAAGGCACAATGCGGCGCAATCTCCTCGGCGCGCAGCGCGGCACGGGGCGTCTCGACCATCACACCGAGACGGTATTCGAAGTCGGCGCCGGTTTCGTGACGCACCGCAGAGGCGACATTTTTTATCCGTTCACAGACAAGCTCAACCTCGCGACGGGCGGAGACAAGCGGGATCATAATCTCGGGAATGATGCTCTCGCTTTCTTTGCTGGCAGCGATGGCCGCAAGGAAGATCGCACGAGCTTGAGCTTCGTAGATTTCGGGCATCGTCACGCCAAGACGCACACCGCGCAACCCCAACATGGGGTTGAATTCGCTCAGGGCCTCAACCCTCCGCGTGACCTTTGACAGCGAAAGATCAAGCGCGTCCGCGAGATCACGCAAGGCGTCGCGGCCAGACGGCAGAAATTCGTGAAGCGGTGGATCCAGAAGCCGAATGCAGACGGGAAGTCCGGACATGATCTTGAAAAGATCCGTAAGATCAGCGACCTGCATCGGGACGAGGCGTTCAAGCGCAGCTTTGCGGCCCTCGGTGGTATCCGCGAAGATCATTTCGCGCATGACGATCATGCGATCGCCTTCGAAAAACATATGCTCGGTTCGGCACAGCCCGATGCCTTGCGCATCAAAAGCCCGAGCGACTTTCGCCTCTGCGGGTGTGTCCGCGTTTGCGCGCACATCAATGTCGCGCACATCGTCAGCCCAGCCGAGAAGTGTCCGGAACGCGTCATCCAGCGCGGGTTCCTGCAGCGGCACAGCCCCATCGAGGATGGCCCCTGAAGTTCCGTCAATGGTCACGACATCCCCGGCTTTAAGGACTCTTCCATCTGGGAGTGTTATGAATTTATCTTTTCTATTCAGTATGATATCAGACACGCCCACAACACCGGGCAGTCCAAGACCGCGCGCGATCACCGCCGCATGACTTGTCATCCCGCCACGTTCAGTCAGCACGCCTTGAGCCGCATGCATACCGCGGATGTCCTCGGGCGAGGTTTCGCGCCGGACCAGGATGCAGGGTTCACCACGTGCGGCACTGGCCTGGGCGGCCGCCGAATTGAACACCAGGCTACCCGTGGCAGCCCCGGGACTGGCCGCAACGCCGCGCGCCAGCACATCGCGCGGGGCCGTGGCATCGACCTGGCGGTGCAGCATCTCGGACAAAGCGCGCGGTTGAACGCGCAATACGGCGTCTTCGCGGGAAATTATACCGTCTTCCGCCAAGGAGACAGCGATCCGCATATTCGCGCGTTCTGAACGCACGATCCGCACAGCATCCAAAACGCTGAGGTTTCCGCCATCCAGCGTGAATTCGATCTGCATTTCTTCCCGCAAAAATTTGCGGCAGACCCGTCCATATTCCAAAAGAGTTTCGAAAACCTTAGGACAGAGTTCCTCAAGAGATATCCCGCGATGATCCCGCGTCAGATATAGTGCGCCTTCCGCATCAAGAGCATCGCGGCCCTGACTTTGGCTGAGATACCGACCCGTTATCTGGGGAAGCCCCGTATCAGGTTCGGCAAACTGGATCACGCCAGAGCCTGATTCCGGCGGACCAAGACCCGGTGCCATCGCCTGCACTACAAGACCAAGACCAGCGTCTGCAGGGGCACCGCGGGCCTGACGCAAAAGCCTCGCGGTGGTGCCTTCCCAAGCGCGCGCCATTGAGCGCAGAACGCCAGCCAGCTGGTAGGCCGGGCTTTGGGGGAAGGTCTCATCCGTCTCAGCCTCGTAAGTGTCGAGCATCGCGTGCAGCGTTTCAGCCGAAATTTCGTCTTCAAGAACAAAGAGATCGGGATCGAGATGCGCGACATGGACGGAATAGGTCGTGATGAAGCGTGCATAGAGTTTGTTGGCGGCTTCGTGGCCCAGAAGGTTGGCGTATTCTCCGTGGCGCGCACTGTTCATACCGATGTTCAGGATCGCGCCGGGACCGCCCCAGTCGGGGTCTTCCGAGGACGGGCGGACGGACAGGAGGGGGGCCTCGCCGAAGTGGTCGAGGATGGCTTGGGTGTCGATCTCTTCGCCGGAGGCGATGTGGCGCACTGTTGTGAATGGCAGCGCTACCGTTTGCGGTACCGGCAAATCGAGGCGGATGAGGCGTTGCAGACACTTAGCGCGCCCGCCGTGCGTGCGCGCGGAGAGGTTGGCTGTGGGGTCGACGACAATAAAGTCTGATATTTCAACAAGTTTCTGCACTGCGGCGATTCCTTCGGTCACAGCATACGCACATGCAGAACCCGATCAAGGATTGTCAGGAATAACTGACACTTCGCCGCGGGGAGCGTGGCTGCGGGGCCGCAGCATTACCGCCGCTTTATGTGCCGAAAACGCGCGTTTTTTGGACGTCTGTGCAACGTCGGTATCACGTCGGTATTACGTCGGTGCGCCCGTTCTCGCCGTTTACGCCGTCTTAAGGCCGCCGATTTAAGCTTCGATTCGTGTCAGGTCCGCTACGGCCAGACAGGCGGCACTGATGCGGTGAAGCAGGTTCAGACGGTTGCGGCGCAGAATTGGGCTTTCCGCGTTGACCTGAACGGCCTCGAAAAACGCGTCGATGGGCGCGCGCAGACCGGCAAGGGCAGACATCGCGGCGGCGAAGTCTTCAGCTTCCATTGCGGGCGTGATGGCGGCTTCGGC
>JABDQU010000209.1 GCA_013042105.1 Boseongicola sp. | reverse complement strand
GCCCGCCCGTCCCCGTCCGCCATTTCCAGCAAAGCATCCCGCGCCGGCCCGTCTAGTGGCAATTTCCGCTCCGCCACGCGCTCAGCCCTTTGCGCCAGCAACTCCAGCGACGCCAGCGTCAAACGCTCCAACACCATGACCTGCGACCGACTGAGAACAGCCGCATTCAACTCAAACGACGGGTTCTCAGTCGTCGCCCCCACCAAAAGGATCGTGCCGTCCTCCATATACGGCAAAAATCCGTCCTGCTGCGCCTTGTTGAAACGGTGGATTTCGTCCACGAACAACAACGTCCCCTGCCCGTTCGTCCGACGCAAACGCGCCGCCTCGAACACCTTCTTCAGATCAGCGACGCCGGTAAAAATCGCCGAAATCTGCACAAATGTCAGATCCGTCGCATCTGCCAAAAGCCGCGCGATGGTGGTTTTCCCAACCCCCGGAGGCCCCCACAAAATTAACGACGACAACTGCCCGGACGCCAACATAGCCCCCAGCGGACCCTCAGGCCCTAACAGATGGTCTTGCCCAATAACATCGGACAGCGCGGCGGGGCGAAGCCTGTCGGCCATCGGCCGCATCGCGCTGTCCTCTGACTTGGTCGAGGAGGTATCAAACAAATCTGCCATACGCGGCCAAGGCTACGCCCCTGCCGCGCTGGCGAAAAGGCCAATCTGTTAGTGCAGCTTCGAGGCCAGTGCGATGTTGATACAAACCGAACGATCCCCATCGTCCGTCTCGATCACCCGACCAGCTGGCTGACAATCAATGCCCGTGCGACGCGCCAGCCGCGGGGAATGTTCCGGCACAATCCCGACCAACGACGTAGCCCCAAAATTCCGCGCCGCCCGCACCATCTCGTCAATCAATGCACACTGCACACGAAGACGCAGCTTTGCCGGAACCGCGTCCGAGACAAACACCCGGCTTGATTCCCAGATGTGCGAGGCAACCGGTGCCTCCTCAAACAGCAAATCCTGCGGCAGGCTATCCAGCAACCCGTTTTGCGCATCGCGGATCATGTAGGAATAGATGCCACAGCGCGCCGTCGTCGGCGTCAGACGCACACCCGCCAGAACCTGACCAAACTCGTGAACCGCCACCCAACGGCTGGCTGGGGTATCATACTGGTCATATTCCATGCCATCCGCCTCAGGCAGGTCCCAGTTCTTGTGTTCAATGAATGTCTTATGGCGTGCGCGCAGCATGTTTGCGAACAGTTCACCGTGGTTGTGCATGTTTTCAAAAGAGAGAGTCGTGACTTGCATTGGAAGTGCCTCCAGTCAGGGTTGGTTAAAGAACCTGATAGGAAACGAATTCCACTTAGAGCAGTTGGTATTCCCGGGCCTTCTTGAGTGCCTGAGCCGTCGTTCTCGCCCCCAACCGGACACGCGCCGATTGAAGTCTGGCCTTGAATGCACTCTCTGAAATCCCGAGTTTTGCTGCCGCGGCAGTATGCCGGTCCCCATCAGCTAGTAAACGCAACGCTTCTTTCTGAGCGCGCGTTAACTCCGTCGGGGGTGCGGCAGCACTGTGCAAATCAATCACGATTTTTACGGTGTCGGCGATTTCTTCATCGGTGAATTCCCGATCGTCTCTGGCAATACCTACGATCGTGCGCGACGAAATCGGTCCGTGTGACACCACAGCCCCATATGTCAGCCCGTGATCGCGAGCTTGTCCGAGAATATTGAAGGGATCCGGCAAACGGATCGCACTCCAGCGCGTAGATCCCTTGCCACCCAGCCCCCAGAAAACAAGGGGGTCACGCAAGGCATACGCATTCTCGTCGTAAATTTTCGTCCACTCTTCGTCGTAGGTTCTCATGTAGATCATCGGCGACGCAAAGCGGATGTGGAGACCTGCTGAAAAACCCTTGGGCGATATCCGCGCCAGCGCATCGAAACCCTCTTCAAGACCCGGCCGCCGGGCGTCGCCGGAAGCGGGCCCCTTGTGCAGTGTCTCGTAAGTTTCGTTGTCGCGCCACATATGGACAGCTACCTTCGTGTTCTTCGCCCGCACCCCTGCGTCGGCTGACGATCATTCCTCACCATACCCGTGTTAAACGGCGAGGTCATGCCAGACCTGTCCTTATAGACAGGTTGTTTGCGCGCTAGTCAACTTTAAAGTGTATTTCAAAGTCACTACTCTCCAAGAGGATTCACCATGTCGAAAGCTGTTCTATGGAGCGATCTGATCGCCTCTGTTCCTGTTGAAGCCAAGCAGGATCTTAAACAATTCTTGTATTTCAGTGAATTAAGGACCGGTGAGCCGACAAAAGCCGAACAACGCCTGATGGAAACACTGGCCATGAGCGTTTCTATCCGACGTAACGTCATCTAAAACGACAAAGGGCTGCCACTGGCAGCCCTTCCCGATCAAACCTGACCTGATTCCTAGTCTTCTGCGGCTTCTTCTTCCGCAACGCGTGCCCGGTCAGCGGCGCCCTTGGCATCCACGTCACGGTCAACAAGCTCGATGATCGCCATCGGCGCCATGTCACCATACCGGAACCCAGCTTTCAGAACGCGGGCATAACCACCCTGACGCTCGGCATAACGCGGCCCAAGAACGTCGAACAGTTTCGCAACATAGGCGTCCTGTTTCAGCTGCGACGCAGCCTGACGACGCGCGTGCAGATCGCCGCGCTTACCCAGCGTGATCAGCTTGTCGATGATACGCTTAAGTTCTTTTGCCTTGGGCAAAGTTGTTTTGATTTGCTCATGTTCGATGAGCGAGCCTGCCATGTTCGCAAAAAGCGCCTTGCGGTGCTCGTGGGTGCGGTTCAGGCGGCGATAGCCTCGTGCGTGACGCATGTGTCTTCTCCAAATATGTGCCCTCTACGGGCGGTTTTGCTTTGTCTGGCCGGCGATGCGTGTCACCGACTCTCCTTGGGGCGAATGCCCGGTCGTCAATGGCGGGCGCCTGAACGCCCGCCTGTCAAAGATCAAAACTGATCTTCGAATTTCTTAGCCAGATCTTCGATGTTCTCCGGCGGCCATTCCTCGACGTCCATGCCAAGGTGCAGACCCATTCCGGACAGCACTTCCTTGATCTCATTCAGCGACTTGCGGCCAAAGTTCGGCGTGCGCAGCATTTCTGCTTCGGTCTTCTGAATAAGATCGCCGATGTAGACGATGTTGTCGTTCTTCAGGCAGTTTGCCGAACGGACCGACAGCTCAAGCTCGTCAACCTTCTTCAAGAGAAGCGGGTTGAACTCGAGGCCGTCATCATCGCTCTCTGTGCGCGCCGACTCAGGCTCGTCAAAGTTAACGAAGATCGACAGTTGGTCCTGAAGAATACGCGCCGCATAGGCAACCGCATCATCAGGCGTAACCGAACCATCTGTTTCCAGCTTCAGCGTCAGCTTGTCATAGTCCAGAACCTGACCTTCACGTGTGGGCTGAACGTCATACGAGACCTTCTTCACAGGCGAATAGATCGCATCAACCGGGATCAGGCCAATCGGCGCATCTTCCGGACGGTTCTTGTCGGCAGCAACATAGCCTTTGCCGGTGTTGACTGTCAGCTCAATGAACAGATCAGCGCCGTCATCAAGGTGGCAGATCACGTGATCCTTGTTGAGGATCTCGATACCAGCGGTTTCAGTGATGTCGCCAGCAGTCACAACCTGAGGACCTTTGGCAGAAATTGACAGACGCTTTGGTCC
>JABDQU010000206.1 GCA_013042105.1 Boseongicola sp. | reverse complement strand
TTATCTTGCATCTTCACTTGCAGGTGTGTGCCCGGCGTCGAATGACCCGGCGAGACGTATCCCATGCCGATCGACTTGCCAAACGCGACGGAGTATCCACCCGAAGTCAAACGTCCGACGCGTTTGTCACCATGATAAAGCGCTTCGCGACCCCAAGGATCGGCGTCGCCCGGGCCATCGATCAGCAGGGTGACACAGGATGAGCGAATACCCGTCTCAACCATTGCAGTCTTGCCATGGAAGTCCTTTTCCAGATCGACGAAGCGGTTCAATCCAGCTTCGAGCGGCGTGGCGTCGCGGCCAAGCTCGGTGCCAAAGGCGCGGTAGGATTTCTCCTGACGCAGCCAGTTTTGAGCCCGGGCCCCGACAAGTTTGAGGCCAAGTGGTTCGCCGGCTTGCATAAGTTGATCAAAGAGATAGTTCTGCATTTCCATCGGATGATGCAGCTCCCACCCCAACTCACCTGTATAGGCCACGCGGATCGCATTCGTCGGGCACATGCCAAGCTCGATGCGTTTTGCGCTGAGCCACGGGAAGCGCTTGTTGGACAGTGCTGTCTCCGGATCAGCGTCGCGGACCAGCGTTTTCAAGACATCGCGGGATTTCGGGCCAGCAAGAGCGAACACCCCGTGCTGTCCGGTGCAATCATCCAGCCACATCGGACCGAACCGATCAACAGTGTCGTTGATCGCCTGCGCGAGAAAGTCACTGTCATAGGCCTGCCACGCGCCTGCGCTGACAAGGTAGTAAGTGTCTTCCGCCAATCGCACGATCGTGTATTCGGTGCGCGTCGTGCCATGACTGGTCAACGCGTAAGTCAGATTGATGCGCCCGACCCTTGGCAGCTTGTTACAAGTGAACCAGTCGAGAAACGCGGTCGCTCCGGGTCCGCGCAGTTTGTGTTTTGTGAATGCTGTCGCATCAATCATGCCGACACCTTCGCGCACGGCTGTCGCCTCGTCCTTGGCGTATTGCCACCAACCGCCCCGGCGGAACGACCGTGCGTCGTGATCAAAACTATCGGGCGCATCCAAGGGGCCGAAGTAATTCGGGCGCTCCCAACCATTGACCTGCCCGAACTGCGCACCTCGCGCCCGCATGCGGTCATAGGACGGCGCAGTCTTCAGCGGACGACAGGCTTCGCGTTCTTCGTCCGGGTGATGAATGACATAGACGTGTGAGTAGCATTCTTCGTTCTTGCGCGCCGCATAATCCGTCGTCATCCACGCGCCATAGCGCTTAGGATCCAGACTAGCCATGTCGATCTCGGCTTCGCCTTCGACCATCATTTGCGCAAGATAATAGCCTGTGCCGCCAGCGGCCGTGATACCAAAGCTGAAGCCCTCGGCCAGCCACATGTTGCGCCGCCCCGGCGCAGGCCCGACAAGCGGATTGCCATCAGGGGTATAACAAATCGGCCCGTTGAAATCGTCCTTCAAACCACAGTCTTCACAGCTTGGAATACGGTGGATCATCGCGGCATACTGCTCTTCAATCCGCTCCAGATCGAGCTGGAACAAATCCGCCCGGAAACTGTCAGGCACGCCATGCTCAAAGCGCGCAGGCGCACCGTTTTCATAGACGCCCAATATCCAGCCACCGCGCTCTTCTCGCACATAGGACTGCGCATCCGCATCCCGGATCACCGGATGCTCGGGGTTGTTCTTGCGCCACTCAACAAGGGCCGGGTCCTGATCCATGACGATGAATTGATGCTCGACAGGGATCGCGGGGATCTTGATGCCGAGCAGGCTCGCGGTGCGTTGTGCGTGGTTGCCCGTTGCGGTGACGACGTGCTCGGCGTGGATGACGATCTGTTCGTCCGTCGGGACAAGATTGCCCCCCTTTTCGGCCATCTTGGTGCAGGTCACATCCCAGTGGTCGCCCGTCCATTCATATCCGTCCACCTGCCACTTGCGCTCAATCGCGACACCCCGCTGACGCGCGCCCTTCGCCATCGCCATCGTGACATCGGCCGGATTGATGTAGCCATCCGTTGGGTGATAAATCGCCCCTTCAAGGTCTTCGGTCCGGATCAAAGGCCAGCGCGCCTTGATCTCACTCGGAGTCATCCACTCATAGGGCACATCACAAGTCTCAGCCGTCGACGCGTAGAGCATATACTCGTCCATCCGGTCTTTGGTCTGCGCCATCCGCAAGTTGCCCACAACAGAGAAACCAGCGTTAAGCCCGGTCTCCGCTTCAAGCTGCTTATAAAAATCAACCGAGTATTTATGAATATGCGTCGTCGCATAAGACATGTTGAAAAGGGGCAAAAGTCCCGCAGCGTGCCAGGTCGAGCCGGACGTCAATTCGTCGCGCTCCAAAAGCATCACATCATCCCAACCTGCCTTAGCCAGATGATACGCGATCGACGTTCCAACCGCGCCGCCGCCGACAACAAGAGCTTTAACCTGGGTCTTCATGGGGCGAATCCTCCCTGCGTTTGCACGGAGTTAAACCTATTCCCAGACCGGACGTCAGGTCCATCCGACATGGCATCGCATAAAACCGACAAGGGCGGAAATCCGACCCCACAGGCTTCACCCTTTCGGAAATACCACGGGGTGAGGCGCGCAGCGCCGAGGGGCAGCGCCCCTTACACGGGGCAAAAAGAAGTTAAGGCTCGACAGGAGAGCGGTAGACAACGCAAAGTCTTTTCAACTCAGGAGTGAGACCATGATGAAAACCCTCGCGATATTCATTGCCGGCGCCCTCGTCGGAGCTCCGGCGGGTGCATTCCTGTGGTATGCGTTTTCGCCGCTCCTGTTCGACGATGTCGTCGTTGAAGCCCTGGTCCAAGCGGAAGTCGTTGCGACCGGGACGTTCCGGGATGCAGACAGGGCACACCAGGGCGAGGGGACCGTGGCGCTGGTCGCATTGCCCGGCGGCGGACACGAAATCCAACTGTCCGAGTTCCAGGTCACAAACGGCCCCGATCTGGAAGTCTGGCTCTCTGCACATCCGGACCCGGCGTCATCTTCGGACGTGGCCGACAACGCCTGGGTGGGTCTTGGGCAACTCAAAGGCAATATCGGCGATCAGGCCTATTCAATCCCTGCCGACGTCAACATCTCCGAGTTCCAGTCCGTCGTGATCTGGTGCGAGCAATTCGGTGTTTTGTTCTCGCCAGCGGCGCTGAACCCGCCGTCGTAAGGCAGGCCACCTTGTAGCCCCCGCCGTCAGCGTGCATCCTGAGGGTATGGAGCAACTCGACAGCCTCACCGCTCAGATAAATGACCTATGGCAACAAGCCATGGCGCAGGGCGCGCTTTTGTTACTGCCATCGCGGCTCTGGCAGCTTGGCATCCTACTGTTGTGCATATTTCTGGCTTGGGGTCTCACCCGCTGGATCAAACCCATTTTTCATGAGTGGATAAGAACACTCACCGGCCGACCGAAATGGCAACTTCGCGTGTTGGTGGTGCTCCATCGCCGCTTGGGACTGATCATTTTCTCGATCCTGATCTGGATCGCCGCCACGATCATGGCCGAGATCACGCCCTTCGTGTCGCGGCGCTTTTTGCTGGAACTTGTCGGCACGATTACCGTTGCGATCCTGCTTGTTGGATTTGCCGCGCGGCTGGTGCGCAATGCGTTCTTGCGCCAACTCGTAACGTGGTTTCTGTGGATCTATGTCACGCTCTACTATCTCGGGATTGTCGACGAGATCTCGAATTTTCTGGATAGTCTGGCGTTCTCTTTCGGCGATATGCGCCTTTCGTTGCTGACGGTCCTGCAGGCGCTGATTGCCATTGGCGTTCTGTTCACCCTCGCGCGGGTCGCCACGTCAACGGCCTCTGATCGCATCCACGCCAACAGTGAAATATCGCCGTCCATGAAGGTTCTGGCGGTCAAGTTCCTGCAGGTGCTGCTCTTTGGCGCGGCGTTCTTCCTCGGACTGAAGGTGGTCGGTGTCGATCTGACAGGCCTTGCCGTCCTGTCCGGTGCCATCGGTGTGGGCCTCGGATTTGGCCTGCAGAAGGTCGTGTCGAACCTCGTGTCCGGCATTATCATTCTTCTCGACAAGTCGATCAAACCGGGTGACGTCATCTCGATCGGCGACACCTTCGGCTGGATCAACGCCCTTGGTGCCCGATACGTCTCGATCACCACCCGCGATGGCCGCGAATACCTGATCCCAAACGAGGATTTGATCACCGGTCAGGTCGTCAACTGGTCGCACTCAAACGACTACGTGCGTCTCGATATCCACTTCGGAACAGCCTACGGCGATGACCCGCATGTGGTGCGAAAAATCGCCATTGAGGCCGCCGCAGGCGTTGATCGCGTGCTTTCGGTGAAGCCGCCGGTTTGCCATATCACCGGTTTCGGAGACAGCTCCGTAGACTATATCCTGCGCTTCTGGATCACGGACCCTACCGACGGGCTGACGAACATTCGCGGCAACGTCTACCTGGCACTTTGGGATGCTTTTCAGGCCAACGGAATCTCCATCCCATTCCCACAACGGGAAGTGCGCATGCTGGACGATCATCAAGTTCCTGCGAGCACGGACTGACCCCTGTTCTTTGGTTTGCGAACCCTATATTCCCGGTAAGGCGAGTATGTTGGGGGTTTAGAGTGTCCTTTAGGAGCCGAATAAAGGCGTTTGCGCTTGCAGGGCTCGTGGCCACAATTGGCACGGCGGCCACTGCGACAGATATCAACGCCGTTTTCTCGCCCTCAAGCGAGGAACTGCGCAATCGCCTGGTCGCGTCGTCCCTCATTCTGCAGGCGGAACGCGATGGAACAAAAGACACACAAGAGTTGCTCGCCGCCGCCAGAGCGGACTATGAACGCTTGCTCGCCGTTCTTTATGACGCAGGGCACTTTGGCGGAGTGATCTCGATCACAGTGGATGGTCGTGAAGCCGCCAACATCCCACCGCTTGAATCACCAGATGCGATCAACACGATCACGCTTCGCATCAACATGGGACCGATTTACCGGTTTTCACAGGCCAATATCGGCCCACTCGCCGCACAAACCGAACTGCCCGAGGAGTTTCGTCGAGGCGCTATCGCAAGCACCGGCGCAATCCGCGATGCCGCACGCGCTGCAGTGGATGGATGGCGCGCAAACGGCAACGCACTGGCCGACATCGGCGGACAACAAATCACTGCCCGCCACGATCAAAACCGAGTTGGCGCAAACATTGCGGTGACTCCGGGACCTGTTCTGTCTTTTGGTGAGGTCTCAATCCAAGGCAACGCAGACGTCAGAACACGCCGGATCAACACAATCGCCGGCCTGACGCCCGGCCAACGCTTTGATCCCGCCGAGATCGAACGCGCCGAACGCCGCCTGCGCAGAACCGGAAGCTTCCGCTCGGTTGTCATAACAGAAAGCGAGACTGCAGCGCCCGACGGCACCCTGCCCCTGACAATTGAAGTCGCCGAACAGACCCCACGCCGCTTCGGGTTCGGCGCGGAATACAGCACCATCGACGGTGTGCGGCTGACAGGTTTCTGGCTGCACCGCAATTTCCTTGGCGGCGCCGAACGCTTTCGCGTCGACAGTGGGATCGCCGGTATCGGAGGCGAAACCGGTGGCATTGATTACGGAGTTGACCTTCGCTACGAGCGCCCCGCCACACCGCGGGCGGATGTGGATTTGTTTGCCGAACTTGGCTTTGAGCGCCTGAAAGAGCCCGATTTTCAATCTCGAACCGGTGACTTCACACTTGGCTTCACGCGCTACGCTGCAGACGATTTGGTGGTAACCTTTGGCCTTGGATATCTTTATTCCGAAGTTGAGGATGACTTTGGCAAAGAAACATACTCATTGATCACCCTGCCGCTCAGTGCAACGCGCGAACGACGCGATGATTTGCTCGACCCAACAAAGGGCGTGTTCTTCAGGGCAGAAGCTACTCCTTTCTACGGCCTCGGCGACACCGAAAGCGGTGCACAACTCAAATTTGACGCTCGGGGCTATCGAACTTTTGGTGAGACCCTTCCGGTTACTGCAGCACTCAGACTTCAACTCGGCTCGCTTGTCGGACCATCTCTGACGGAAAGTCCCCCGTTTTATCGGTTCTATTCCGGCGGCGGCGGCACGGTGCGCGGTCAGGACTACCAGTCGCTAGCAGTTGCCGTGAACGGCGACCGCACGGGGGGCAGAAGTTTCGCAGGGATATCAGGCGAAGCGCGTGTTCGCGTCACGGATACCATTACGATGGTTGGATTCTACGACTGGGGCTTTGTCGCAGCCGAAAGCTTCACCGACGGCGGCGATACACACGCAGGCGCCGGGCTCGGGATACGCTACAACACCGGGATCGGCCCAATCCGCCTTGACCTTGCGACCCCGATAAGCGGCTCGGCGGATGCCTCGGACTTTTATATCTACGTCGGTATCGGGCAGGCCTTCTGATGAGGAAAACGCTTGTCACCTTCTTTGCCCTGACACTCCTCGCCTCCCCGGTTTCCGCGCAGGAAAGCCCAGGCTTGTTTGATCGCTTTTTCGGTGATTCCGAGAGCGATGACGCAACCGAAGATCCGGGCGGTTTTCTGGAGCGCCTGATCGAAGACAATCTCTCCGGCGAAGGCCGCGACGTCGAAATCACCAGTTTCGAAGGCGCCCTCGGCGGGCGTGCGACAATGGAAACCTTCACGATCTCCGATGCAGACGGTGTCTGGCTTTCGCTCTCTAATGTCGTGCTTGACTGGAACCGTAGCGCGCTCTTGCGCGGTCGCCTCGAGGTTGCCGAGCTTTCCGCCGAAACCATTGCCCTGACGCGCCTGCCAGCTCCGGGCGAAGACACAGCCCCTGCCCCCGAGGCCTCGGGATTTCAGCTTCCCGAATTGCCGGTTTCGGTCGCTATCGAAGGCTTAAGTGCCGAGCGCGTCGAGATTGGCGCTCCGGTTTTTGGCATCGAGACGATCGCCTCAATCGACGGTGGCTTTCGCCTCGAAGGCGGCGAGGGGTCCGCTCAACTGGACGTGGCGCGGCTGAATGGCGAGGGCCAGCTTGTGCTGGACGCAAGTTACAGCAACGAAACCGAAAACCTTGCAATCGACCTGTCGCTCTCCGAGGCCGCTGACGGTATTGTCGCCAATCTGATCAATCTACCGGGCAAGCCACCGCTTGATTTCTCAATTCAGGGCGCAGCGCCGCTTTCGGACTTCGCCGCCGATATCCAACTGGCGACCGATGGCGAAGACCGCCTGACCGGACGCATCACCACCGCAGCCCCCCAAGACAACAACGCAGTCGCACGTATCATTAACGCCGATCTGCGCGGCGATATCGCACCGCTTTTTGATGTCGCCTACCAACCTTTCTTCGGCCCGGACACCACGCTCACGGCTGCCGTCACAACCTTCGCAGATGGCCGCACAGACATCAGCAACCTGGCGATATCTGCCGAAAGCCTGTCACTGGACGGACAGATATCGCTTGCCGCAGGTGGGCTGCCCCGCGAGATCGCCATCACCGGCGCGATCGCAAATCCTGAAGGTGGCGCTGTGCTGCTACCGCTGTCCGGACCCGAAACGCGCGTGGAACGCATTGATCTCGATGTGTCATTTGATGCGGCGGAAGGTGACCTCTGGACCGGATCATTTGAAATCGCCGATTTGAATCGACCCGGCTTTTCCGCGCAATCCCTGTCTCTTGACGGTAGCGGTCAGATCAATTCCACAACGCCGCAGTCCGTCAGTGCAAACCTTCGGTTTGCCGCAACAGCGCTCGATCTCGGCAACCCGAACGCAGAACAGGCCCTCGGCGAAGAGGTGACCGGGCGCCTCGATATTGACTGGACAAGCGGTGGACCACTTGAGCTGAGCGATCTTGCCATCGATGGCGAAAGCTACGGCCTTAACGGCGACGCCGACGTCACCTTCACGGATAATGGTCCTGAAATCACCGGCGCTTTGGATGTGCGTGCAACCCGGCTGGCGGCGTTTTCAGGCATCGCACAACGCAGGCTGGGCGGCGCCGCGGAGCTGGCGACAAAGTTCCGCGTCGAACCGCTGGCAGGCTATTTCGAAGTCGACGCCGAAGGCGCAACCCGCGACCTTATTGTCAGCCAACCACAGGCCGACAGCATTCTCGAAGGAGAAGTCGACCTTGCCCTCAGTGCCCGGCGCAACACAAACGGAACCTTCCTCAGCATCGAACGCCTGTCCTCGCCCAACGCCGAAATCACCGGTAGCGCGGCTTTGCGCACCGGAGCCTCTGAAATTGAACTGAACGCACGGCTGGCCGATGCTGCGCTGGTGCTGCCGCAAGTCGAAGGTCCGGTCCGGGTCGCGGCCAACGCTGCCGAGGTTGACGGTCGCTGGGAATGGACGCTCGACAGCGCCTTTGAACGCACTGTCCTTACCGCAACAGGCACGGCCGTCGATGTCTTCGAAACCCCCGTCATTGCAGCAAATGGGCGACTGGCGGCTGATGCGCTGGCCGATTTTGCACAGTTGGCCGGGCGGCCTTTGTCGGGGTCTATCGACACCACGTTTTCAACCGAAATCGTCACCGACCTAAGCCGCGTTACGCTAAATCTTGACGGGACGGCAAGTGACCTGAAAATCGGGCAAGACCAAGCCGATGCCCTTTTGACAGGCGAACTTGCTTTGCTCGTCGATATTGCCCTCGCAGATCAGGTTGTGACCGTGCGCCAAAGCTCGATCAACGGCAGCGCGGCAAGCATCGAAGTTGACGGCACTCTTTCAGCGACCTCAGGAACACTGGCCCTGTCTGGACGCATCCCCGATGTCGCAACCATCTTGGCAAACGCACCGCCCGGCGCGCTAAGCTTTGACGCTGAAACCAGTCGCGATGGTGACATCTGGGGCTTTGACGTAACCGCTGTTGGCCCAGCCGTATCGCTTGCCTCCAAAGGCACGGTGTCCAATCCAACTGCTCCAGTTCCTGAAGTCCAAGGCACGGTAAACGGCTCACTTTCCGACCTTTCTCTATTTTCAGAGCTGGCCAACAGAAACCTCGCGGGATCGCTTGATATCAACGCAGGCGGGCGCGCCAACGCAGACTTTTCCGATTTTGATATCGACGCGACCGTGACAGGATCAAACGTCAGAACCGGCATTGCCGAAGTAGATACCGCACTGGCCGGTGCGCTCTCCTCTGAGATCATCGCCGCGCGCGACGGAGACGCCATCCGGATCGAAACGGCGCAACTATCAAGCGATCTTGTCTCCATAAACGCCGAAGGCGCGCTTGGACCGGTCGGCAGCGCCATTACACTGGATGCACGCCTTGCAAATGTCGCACCATTCGTCCCCGGATTTTCGGGCGCGGCCACAGTCAACGGCACAGTTACGCAAGCCACAGATGATCGTCTGGCGTTGGACCTGAATGCCACAGGTCCCGGCGGCGCACGCGCGACCATTCTCGGCGACACAGCCATTGACGGTTCAAACCTGTCGCTTGGGATCAACGGCGGCGCACCACTTGGCCTGCTCAATCGCTTCCTCGAACCAAGGTCACTTGCCGGTGACGTCGGCTTTGACCTGCGCCTCGACGGACGGCCAGCCCTTGAAAGCCTCTCGGGTCGCATCACCAGCGCAAACGCCCGCCTCGTTGCACCGGCCCTTGGAGTCACGCTGGACAATACCAACCTCAACATGTCCCTCGCCAATGCAAACGCCACAATCTCGGCCGCAACCACCGTCTCAACTGGCGGTCGCATCGGCATTGAAGGACAAATCGCGCTCACCGGACAGCGCAGCGCCGATCTCGATATCCGGCTTGTCGATGTCGTCCTCACCGATCCACAACTCTACGAAACCGAAATCAGTGGCTCCGTCACAGTTGACGGCCCCTTGGCGGGTGGAGCGCGCATCGCCGGCGACCTGAGCCTTGGTGAAACCAATATCCGCATTCCGTCATCGGGGTTTGGCGGTGCAGGCGCTATTCCCGAGATCATCCACATCAATGAACCGCCACCGGTCCGCAGAACCCGTGATCGTGCAGGTATTTTGCAACGCAACGATGAAACAACGGCCACCACAGGTCCGGTATTTCCCCTCGATATCTCGATCGACGCACCAAACCGGATCTTCATCCGAGGTCGCGGTCTCGATAGCGAATTTGGCGGCGCAGTTCGCATTACCGGCACCACGGCAAACGTCATCCCTCAAGGAGCGTTCAATCTCATTCGGGGACGGCTTGATATCCTCGGGCAGAGACTGGCGCTGGAAGAAGCCACAGTCACGATCCAAGGCTCGTTTATCCCCGTCTTGCGCATCCGCGCAACCACGGACGCGGAAGACGTCAGTGTCGCCGTCATCGTTGCAGGCCCCGCCAACAATCCGGAAATCACCTTTACATCTGACCCCGAACTGCCACAGGAAGAGGTCCTCGCCAGACTCCTTTTCGGGCGCGAACTCGAAAGCCTCTCCCCGATCCAGGCCGGACGATTGGCCCTCGCGGTCCGCACACTCGCGGGCCAGGGCGGAGAAGGCATTATCTCCAACGTTCGCGATGGCGTTGGCCTCGCGGACTTCGATGTCACAAGCGACGAAGACGGTAACGCGGCGGTTCGCGCAGGCGCATACCTCGGAGAAAACATCTACACCGACGTAACCGTCACCGCGACAGGCGAAACCGAGCTGAATTTGAACCTCGACCTGAGCCGTTCCGTCACCCTGAAGGGGTCCACGGCAACAGACGGTGATACAAGCGTCGGCGTGTTCTTTGAGCGTGATTATTGATGGTTTGCGACGGGAATCTTGGAAATGACTTTCCGAGGTGTTATGTTTCGTTTAAGGGCACGTTTTGGCCCAAGGTTTGGCGTCACTCAAGGAGGACAATGTCCTGTCACACGTCCACGACGCGGTCCGTGAACCGACCGCAAGCGGAACCGGCCACATGAAGGCCGCAACACCCGCTTCATTGACGAGCGAAGCTTTGCTCGCCGAAATTCTCACATCGCTGGAAGATGATAAGGCGGAAGACATCGTCAAGATCGACCTGCGCGGCAAGTCTGCGATGGCGGACTACATGGTTGTGGCCTCAGGGCGCTCGACCCGTCAGGTCGCGGCAATCGCCGACCATCTTGTAGACACGCTGAAACAAGACCATGGTCGACTGTCGAAAATCGAAGGCAAAGACACAGGCGACTGGGTCCTGATCGATACAGGCGACATTATCGTCCACGTCTTTCGTCCGGAAGTCCGCGAGTTCTATCAACTCGAGAAGATGTGGCTCACCCCAGGCGGTCCCGCCTCGTCGCCTGCATGACCTAGCACGCAATGAAACTGCACATCGCAGCAGTGGGTCGCTTACGAGCCGGACCCGAGGCCGAGCTTGTTCGTGATTATGTTGAAAGGTTCGACAAGACCGGCCGCAGTCTCGGACTTGGTCCTCTTTCAATTCACGAGGTCGAAGCCAAGAAAGGCGGAATGTCCGCAGAAGCAAAACTGCTGGAAAAAGCAATTGGCTCCAACGCACCAATCTGCACCCTAGACGAACGCGGACAGAAGGTATCGTCACCTGACTTCGCCCAGATGCTCGGCAGATGGCGCGACAATGGTGCCGGCGCACCCGTCTTTGTGATCGGTGGTGCAGACGGGCTTGATCAAAGCCTGCGATCCCGCGCCGACACAAGCCTCAGCTTTGGCAAGATGGTTTGGCCACATATGCTGGTCCGGGTCATGTTGACCGAGCAACTCTATCGTGCGGCATCAATACTCGCTGGCAGTCCCTATCACCGCAATTGATCACCAGACGGCGTTTTCGCAGAGTGCGGAAACGAGGGGCTCTGCCCCTCGCGCTCCCCGGGATATTTTTTCCAAAAAGAAGCGAAAATTTAACTTAAATTGTGCTTTCTTTTTGGTGCAAGTATCCCGGGGGTGAGCGAAGCGAGGGGGCTGGCCCCCTTCTTGTTCAGACCTTGTGACTAGGTCGTGACGTCAGGCTTCGTTCGTCCCGTTGCTTCCCGAATTCCAGCAATCTGCTGGGCCGAAGAGATGATGTCAGACAACGCAGTTTCCACGCTAACCTGCAGTTTGTCCGAATGATTCTCATAGGCCTCCAGATAGACCCGAAGCGTGGCGCCCACTGTCCCAGTCCCGGAAAGCCGAAATACAATGCGGCTGCCACCGTCGAAAACAATTCGGATACCCTGTCCTTCTGAACGGGAGAGATCAATTGGGTCATCGTACGCAAACTCATCCGCACTTTGGACAACACCAGCATCGAATGTTTGACCGGGCAGGCTGGAGAGTTTGCTACGCAGCGCATTCATCATTGCCTCGGCGTTTAACGCGTCAACCGCTTCGTAATCATGCCGGGAATAATAGTTGCGACCGTATGTCTCCCAGTGCTGCATCAAGAGATCTTTTGCCGAGAGACCGGTTTCCGCCAGAATGTTGAGCCACAAGAGCACCGCCCAGAGCCCATCCTTTTCACGAACGTGATCACTGCCTGTCCCGGCACTTTCCTCGCCGCACAGCGTCACGCGACCTGCGTCCAGAAGGTTGCCGAAGAACTTCCAGCCCGTTGGTGTCTCGAAACACTCAATCCCCTTCGCCTGCGCCACAAGGTCTACGGCGCGAGACGTCGGCATAGACCGCGCAACCCCGGCCAATCCCGCAGCATATCCCGGCGCAAGATGTGCATTTGCCGCCAGAACCGCCAGACTGTCAGACGGGGTCACATAAACCCCGCGCCCCAAAATCATATTGCGGTCTCCATCTCCGTCCGAGGCTGCTGCAAAATCAGGAGCATCGGGGCCCATAACCAAGTCGACCAAGGGCTTTGCCCAGATTGGATTGGGATCAGGATGTCCCCCGCCAAAATCCGGCTCTGGATTGCCATTCAAAACCGTGCCCGGCGCAGCCTGCAGGTGACGCTCGAGGATTTCCTTTGCATAGGGACCGGTAACCGCGTGCATCGCATCGAATTTCATTGTGAATCCGCCTGCGAACAGTGCGCGGATCTTGTCAAATTCGAACAGGGTTTCCATCAATTCGGCATAATCCTGAACCGGGTCAACGACTTCAATTTCCATTCCTCCCAGCTCATGGCTGCCAATCGCCGACAGATCCACATCCTGCGCTTCAAGGATCTCGTAGGATGTCAGCGTTTCCGTCGCCTCGAACATCCGATTCGTGACGTCCTCGGGGGCTGGCCCGCCGTTGGCGATGTTGAACTTCACCCCAAAGTCCTCGTCGATCCCGCCGGGGTTATGGCTGGCCGACATGATGATCCCGCCATCAGTTTTCCGCTTGCGGATAAGGTGGGACGCTGCGGGCGTTGAAAGCAGCGCGTTCTGACCAACGATAATCTTTCTGGCACCACTCGCGGCGGCCATGCGCAAAATAACCTGCGCCGCCTGTTCATTAAAATAGCGACCATCCCCTCCCAATACGAAGGTCTTTCCAGCCGCACCGCCAATTCCATTCCAGATCGACTGAACGAAGTTTTCGAGATAATGCGGCCCCATAAAGACTTTGGTCTTTTTACGCAGCCCGGACGTTCCGGGCTTTTGCCCTTCGATCGGTTGCGTTTGAACAGTTCTCTTTTCCATGGTCGAGTTCTCCCCCCAATCAGGTCTCGGCGTTGACCAGCACAAGCGCCGACACGCTTTGTTCTTCAATTTCAATAGTCTCAGTCGCGACGATTCTGGGCTCATGGTTCGGATTGGCACTATCGATATCATGCCGCCATTGCTGCCCCGCCGGTGCCGAGGGCAATTGAAACGACACCACAGGCCCTGCATTGAAGATCGTTAAAACCGCATATTCCGAAGCCGCATAGGCCGGCGTTCCAGCCGCCGTGCGCTTCTCAACAGCCAGTACTTTACGCGCAGGGTCGTGCCAATCAATCGTGCCCATCGGGGCACCATCCTCGCGCCACCAAAACAAGTCCTCAACGCCGTCAATCATCCGCTCACGCGAATGCAAAAACAACTTTTGCCGCAACACAGGATGCGCCTTGCGAAAGGCAATCAGCCGTCGTGTGAACTCCAGAAAACCCTCATCAAGGTTGGCCCAGTCAATCCACGCCGTCTCGTTGTCCTGCGCATAAGCGTTGTTGTTTCCGCCTTGCGTGTTGCCAAGCTCGTCACCGGCCAAAAGCATAGGCGTGCCTTGCGACATCAGCAAAGTGGCCATCATCGCGCGCTTGCGTCGCGCCCGCGCCTCAAGGATCGTTGCGTCGTCTGTTGGCCCCTCAACGCCAAGATTCGCCGAATAATCCTGCGAATGGCCATCCTTGCCGCCTTCGCCGTTCGCCTCATTGTGCTTTTTGGAATAGCTCACCAAATCCTCAAGCGGCATCCCATCATGCGCCGTCAGGAAGTTCACCGATGCCGTCGCATTGCGCCGCGAATGATCGAACTGTGTCGCCGACCCCGTCAGGCGCGCGCCCAAATCCGCGACACGTCCCGGATCACCGCGCCAAAATCGGCGCACACCGTCGCGATACTTATCATTCCACTCAAAAAACGGCGGAGGATAGGCACCAAGTTGATACCCACCCGGCCCAATATCCCAAGGCTCGGCAATCAGCTTGATCCCCGCCATCGAAGGGTCTTGCCGAATGGCATCAAAAAATCCTGACCCGCGATCAAACCCCTCTGCAGTGCGCCCAAGCACGCTCGCAAGGTCAAACCGGAAGCCATCAACGCCCATCACGTTGACCCAATACCTGAGGCTGTCCATCACCATCCGCAGAACCATCGGGTGGTCGACGTTGACCGTATTCCCGGTCCCTGCATAGTTCAGATACTGACGTCGATCATCGGCCAGCATGTAATAGCTCGCGTTGTCCAGCCCCCGAAACGAGATCGTCGGCCCCATCTCGTCACCTTCCGGCGTGTGGTTGTAAACCACGTCCAGAATGACCTCGATTCCGGCTTCGTGAAAACGATCCACCATCGCGCGAAACCCGGCAATGCCGCTTGGGCCAAGATACTTCGGATCCGGCGCAAAAAAGCCGAACGACTGATAGCCCCAGTAGTTCGTAAGCCCCTGCTTGACGAGAAAATGCTCGCTCAGAAACGCATGAACCGGCAGCAGTTCAATTGCCGTCACACCAAGGCGCGTCAAGTGATCCAGCATTGCCGGCTCGGCCAGACCGTCGAACGTCCCCTTTTGCTGAACACTCGGATGCATCTGCGTCAAACCGCGCACATGGCCTTCATAAAGAACCGTATCAGATGCGGCCGTCCCAAGGCGTTTTACCGGCGCAAAATCGAAGTCCTCCATCACCACACAACGCGGCATGCTTGAGGCACTGTCACGTGGATCAAAACTCAGATCGAGCGCTTCTGCGGTGCGCTCATAGCCAAAAATCCGATCATCCCAGGTTGGTCGCCCCGTCAGCTGTCGCGCATAGGGGTCGATCAGAAGCTTATTGATATTGAAGCGATGCCCTTCGTCCGGGCGATACGGTCCCTGCGCCCGAAGCCCATAAAGCTGACCGGCCTTCAACCCATGGATTTCACCGTGGAATATCCCACCCTCGCGCTCTGGCAACCCGATCCGGGTCTCACGCCCGTCTGCGTCAAACAAGCATATGAATATTTGAGTCGCATGGTCCGAAAACACCGCGAAATTGACCCCGTTCTCGGTCAGGGTCGCGCCAAGCGGCGCGCTTGATCCGGGGCCAATGCTGTAACTCATGCCTGCGCCGTCAAACGATCATAAAGGCTTGCATATTCCGCCGCCGAGGCTTCCCAGCCAACGCTTTGGCGCATCGCATTCGACTGCAACATCGCCCAGGCGTCCACATCCCGGTAAAGCTCCACCAAATGCTCCAGCGTTGTCGCCAGGGCATGGGACGTCAAAGGTGAAACCTGCAATCCGGTCGCCACGCCCGACCGCATGGCCATCGGGCTCGCCGGGATCACCGTATCGACCAACCCACCGGTCGCCGCAACAACCGGGATCGTGCCATATCGCAATCCGTAAAGCTGCGTTAGCCCGCAAGGTTCAAACCGCGACGGCACCAAAATCGCATCCGCGCCGGCCATCATCCGGTGGCTCAGCGCTTCGTCATATCCAATCCGAACCGCTACGTTTGGATGTTCAGCGGCTTTAGCGAAGGCCCCTTCGAGCGCTTTGTCACCGGACCCCAAAAGCGCCAGCTGGCCACCGCAATCCACAAAAGCGGGCAACGCCTCCAGCAACAGATCCAGGCCCTTCTGATGACTGAGCCGCGAGACAACAATCGCCAGTGGCCCATCCGAATCTGGCAGCCCAAACTCCTTGCGAAGACGCGCTTTCGCCCGGCCCTTCCCGCGTGGCGTTTTGTAAGTCACGATCTCCGGGTCCGTTCTGGGATCCCAAACCTCAAGGTCAATACCGTTCAGGATGCCGACCAGATCCCCCGATCGAGCCCGCAAAACACCATCCAGCCCCATCCCGAACTCGGGCGTCGTCAGTTCCCGCGCATAAGTTGGACTGACCGTTGTCAGAGCCGTTGCAAACTGCAAGCCCGCCTTCAAAGCGCCGATCTGACCCCAGTATTCAAACCCGTCTGCCGAAAAATCCGCCCCATCAAGTCGCAGACTTTGCAGCCGGTCCGCCGGGGCCAGCCCGTGAAAGGCAATGTTGTGGATCGTCAAAATCGACGGCACATCCACACCATTCTTCTTCATATAATAAGGCGCGAACCCTCCCTGCCAGTCATGCGCATGCACGACATCCGGCACCCATCCATCGGCTCCATCCCGCGCAATCCGCAT
>JABDQU010000205.1 GCA_013042105.1 Boseongicola sp. | reverse complement strand
GCATGTTGCTATCTCGACCGGAGAGAGCACGCTGGTCCACGCAAATGCGCATCATATGGCTGTGGTTGAGGAGCCGGTTGAGGAGGCCGTTTCCCGGATTGCAGCGAGCGATACGGGGCCGGTGACGTTGCGGTTGCGGCCCGATTGGGTGGCGCTTCGCGGTTAGTCGATGGCGCGGATGAGTTTGCGTTCGAGGACCCGCAATACAGTCTTCAGGTCGTGGCCGCGCTTGAGAATCTGTCCATCCATCGCGATCACGGAATACATCCCCTGTTTGCCACGTAATTTTGGGCGTTTTTCAATGCGATAGATCGGATGTTCGGCCGTGCGACGAAAGACCGAGAAAATCGCGACGTCTTTGAGGAAGGACATGCCGTAGTCGCGCCATTCTCCGGCGGCGACCATTTGACCGTAAACCCCTAGAATCAATGAAAGTTCCGTTCGGTGGAATGAAACCTGCTCGGCCGGTTTGCCGTTTTTCGGAAACGGTGTTGTGTTTTGGATGTTCATGAGGAGAGCCTGCCTGCGCAGGCGGGGCAAATCAAGTCTCGCCTCAACTTCGCCACAAAATTACCCTTGGGGGGGCGTTATCGGCCCCTCATCTCGCCGTGATTGAGCGTCATTGAGAACCCGTAGCGAACTAACGCTATCCCCGGTGCCGTGGATTAACAGCCCCCACCCAGCCCGCGGCATCGGGGACCAATACTTTTGGGATGAGAAAACGCTCGCCATGATTGGCGGGCGTTTTTCGTTTTGGATCAGTTGTGTTCAGGTATTTGGAAAAGGGTGAATTGTGATCGGGGTCTCGGTTGCATCTGAGGTGGGCGCGTCTAGTGTTTCGGAGACATTGGAACCGGAGACATATGATGAGCGGGCAGGCGATGATCGGGGTGATTGGTGGCAGTGGTTTGTATGAGATCGAGGGGTTGGAGGGTGCGACCTGGGTCGATGTCGAAAGCCCCTGGGGTGCGCCGTCTGACCAGATCCTGACGGGATCGCTGGGCGGTGTGACGATGGCGTTTTTGCCGCGGCACGGGCGGGGGCATGTGCATAGTCCGACGACGGTGCCCTATCGTGCAAACATCGATGCCTTGAAGCGGCTTGGAGTTACCGATGTGATTTCGGTGTCGGCCTGCGGGTCATTTCGCGAGGCGATGGCGCCGGGGGATTTTGTGATTGTGGATCAGTTCGTGGATCGCACGATTGCGCGGGAGAAGTCGTTTTTTGGGACCGGTTGTGTGGCGCATGTGAGTGTGGCGCATCCAACGTGTCCCCGGTTGAGCGATGCCTGCGAGGCGGCGGCGCGAGCGGCGGGTGTGAATGTGCATCGGGGTGGCACGTATCTGGCGATGGAAGGGCCGCAGTTTTCGACTCTTGCGGAATCGAAGATGTATCGCGAGGTCTGGGGATGTGACGTGATTGGCATGACCAATATGCCGGAGGCGAAACTGGCGCGGGAAGCGGAGCTTTGTTATGCGAGCGTGGCGATGATCACGGATTACGACTCGTGGCATCCGGATCATGGTGAGGTGGATGTCACGCAGATCATCGCGACTTTGATGGGGAATGCAGACAAGGCGCGCACCATGGTTGCGGGATTGCCGGAGCTTTTAGGGGCGGATCGTGAGGCCTGTCCGCATGGCTGTGATCGTGCTTTGGAGTTTGCGATTTTGACGGCGCCCGAAAAGCGGGACCCGGCGTTGGTTGCCAAGCTGGATGCGGTGGCCGGGCGGATGCTGGGCTAGCAGGTGGGCGCGGTTCCGCGCTCCATTTCGATGAGCTTATCCAGGTTGCGGTCCGTGATTTCTCCGATCACGAGCGTGCGTCCCACAACGAGGGCGGGGGTGCCGTAGATGCCGAGCGTTCGCGCGGCGTTTCGGCTGCGCGCGAGACGGCTTGCAACGACCGGACCATCCATATCGACGAGGAGTTGGCCGGCGCGCGCGCCTACCTCTTCGGCTATGTCGGCGATGTGTCGGGTCGTGGGGCGAAACTGGGAGCCGGTGAGCGCGGCCTGAAACTCGGGGTAGAGCCCTTGCATATCGGCAGCAATGGCGGCGCGGGCGGCAATAACGGACGACGGACCGAGGAGCGGCAGTTCGTGCCAGGTGAGGGCGAGGTTTGATGCCGGGTCTGCGGCGCGGGCGGCGAGGCGTTCGGTCAGCGTTCGGCAATAGGGGCAGAAGAAGTCAGAGAAGGCCGCTACGGGGGCTTTCCCGTCTTGCGCATCTTGGAACAATGTCTGGCACAGTCGGGCGGGCGGCAGGATTGTAGGGGTTGATGTGACATTTCCGATCCCGGCGAAGGCGGCGGCTGCGGAGAGTCCGCCGCGTGGTGCGGACAGGCCTTCGAAGACGGTTTGTCGCCAACCGGGCAACCCTTCGATCGGTTCAAATGTCATTGCACGGGGCCGATGGATCCACGCCTGCCAACCGCCTCCAACGACGCCGATTGCGCCAAGGCCCAAGAGAAGGTCGCGGCGGGAAGTCTTTGGTTTTTCGCTCATTGTGACTTGCCAAACGTTTGTGCGCGGGATGTGATGCCAACGGAAGCGATCAGACAGGGCCGAAGATGAACCACTCCAAAAAGACCGTCAGAGATTACATCCGCACGATTGTGGACTTCCCGCATGAAGGCATTTTGTTCCGGGATGTCACCACACTTTTTGCTGATCCGCGCGGATTTCGTATGTGTATCGACCAATTGCTACACCCCTATGCGGGCGAACAGATAGACAAGGTGGTCGGTCTGGAGGCGCGTGGGTTCATAATCGGCGGCGCGATTGCGCATCAGTTGTCCTTGGGTTTTGTGCCTATTCGCAAGAAAGGCAAGCTGCCGGGTAAGACTTTGGCGCAGGAATACAAGCTTGAGTATGGCGAGGCGATCATGGAGATCCATGACGACGCGATCCAGCCCGGCGAGAAGGTTCTGGTTGTGGATGACCTGTTGGCGACAGGTGGCACGGCGGAGGCCGGGATCAAGTTGCTGGAGCAGATGGGCGCCGACATCATTGGCTGTGCTTTCATCATTGATTTGCCGGAGCTTGGAGGGCGCGCGAAGTTGGAAGCGCTGGGCATGGAGGTTGAGGTTCTGTGCGAGTTTGAAGGGCTTTGATGCGGGCTCAAACCGGATTTGTTCATTAAGATTAATTTAAGCTCTGAGCGATATTCAGACCAAGCATGCAGGTATAAGACGAGTAATGACCCCGCCGATCCGTTCGGCGGGGTTCTTGTTTTTCGCCTGTTCTGATTTTTCAGGTAATGACGGCGCCGGGGTTCAGGATTCCGTTGGGATCAAGCGCGGTTTTGAGTGTCCGCATCGCCGCAAGTTTCGCGGGATCACCGTAGCGCGCGAGATCTGCGGTCTTCAGGCGTCCGATGCCGTGTTCGGCGCTGAAGCTTCCGCCTCTGTTCACCACGTTGTCGTGCACGCAGGTTGAAATGGCAGCGGCGACGTTTGCAAAGTCTTTGCGGTCTTTTCCGGTGGGTGGGTAGACGTTGTAATGGAGGTTGCCGTCGCCGAGATGGCCGAAGCAATTGATGCGCACCGGGGCGATTTTTGAGAGATCTTTGCCGGTCGTGTCGATGAACTCTGCCAAGTGCGACAAGGGCAGGGATATATCGTGGCTTGCGATGGCACCGATGGCGCGATTTGCGAGCGGGATGGTTTCGCGCACGGCCCAGAAGTCGTCGGCTTGCTGTCCGCTGGAGGCGATGAGGCCGTCGGTGACGAGGTCGGCGTCGAAGGCGTCGGCGAAGACCGTTTCGAGGATGGCTTGCGGGTCGGTCCCGGCGGGTGTCGCGATTTCAACAAGAACGGACCAGTCGGGAGGTGTCTCGAAGGGTTGGCGCGTGTCGGGGAATTTCTCTTTCAGGAAGTGAAAGCCGGTGGCGTTCAGGATTTCGAAGGCCGAGATGACTTCGCCTGCCGTGTCCCACGTGCGGGCAAGGAGGTCGAGGGCGGCTGTGGGGTTTGGGACGGCGAGGAAGGCGGTGGCCGTTTGAGCGGGGCGTGGAGAGAGTTTCAGAGCAGCGGCGGTAATGATGCCAAGCGTGCCTTCCGATCCGATGAGAAGATGGCGCAGGTCGTAGCCAGTGTTGTCTTTCTTGAGGCGCTTCAGGCCGTGGAGGATGTCGCCGTTTGGCAAGACCGCTTCGATCCCGAGGCAGAGGTCGCGGGCCATGCCGTAGCGCAGCACGTTGAGGCCGCCGGAGTTTACCGCGAGGCCAGCACCGATTTGCGCGGTGCCTTTGCTGCCGTAGGTCAGCGGGAACAGGCGATTGATGTCGGCGGCTGCGTTGTGAATGGTTTCAAGCGTCACGCCCGCTTCGGCGATAAGGGCGTTTTCCTGCGGGTGAATGGCGCGGATGGCGTTCATGTTTTCCAGCGACAGGATCAGGGGTTCCGGGCCTTTGGTGGTCAGTTGGCCGCCGACAAGGCCGGTGCCGCCGCCGTAGGGTTGGATGCCGAATTTGTGGGCGTTGGCGAAGCGGATGATGGTGGCGACGTCTTCTGTGGTGCGCGGGGCTGCGACGAAGGTTTGCAGGCCGGTCCATTTGCCGCGTGGCTCTTCGAGGTAGCGTTGTTCGGCGGGTTTCAGGCGCAGTTCGGGGAGGGCGCTTTGCAGGGCGTTTGTAGTGTCATGGGTGAAGGCGTTCAGCATGGGGGACGTTGGTCTTTCGCGAGCCGGAGTGTCAATCGTCCATTGTCAGGAAACGCGGCTCCAGCACGACGACGGTCGGGCGACTTGGTAGCGTGCGGAGTGACACTTCGAGCGAGGTTTCGCCCGTGCGGTCGAT
>JABDQU010000204.1 GCA_013042105.1 Boseongicola sp. | reverse complement strand
CAAATGGCCGACCGTATCGCCGCATTCTTCAAAGGAGCCGACAATGGCTGACTGGATGAAAACACTTCCCGAACCAGCGATTGAATACCTCAAAGGACGGCGCCTCGACGAAGTCGAATGCATCATCTCGGATCTCTCCGGCATCGCGCGCGGCAAAGCCATGCCCGCGTCGAAGTTCGCGACGCAAAAGCAATTCTATCTTCCAAACTCGATCTTCTTTCAGACCATCACAGGCGGCTGGGGCGAGGCCGCCGGAGAAGAAGGCTTCACCGAACCCGACATGGTCCTAACCCCCGACATGTCCACCGCGACAGCAGCCCCTTGGACCGGCGACTGGACACTGCAAGTGATCCACGACGCCTTCACCAAAGCAGGCGACCCAGTGCCCTTTGCCCCCCGAAACGTCCTGAAGCGCGTTGTTGACCTTTACCGCGCCAAGGGCTGGGACCCCATCGTCGCGCCTGAAATGGAGTTCTACCTCGTCGCTCGCAACACCGACCCGGGACAGGAAATTCAGGCTATGGTCGGCCGCTCCGGTCGCCCAGCCGCCGCCCGACAGGCTTACTCTATCTCCGCCGTGGACGAATTCGGCCCCGTCATCGACGACATCTACGACTTCGCCGAAGCACAAGGCTTCGAGATCGACGGCATCACGCAGGAAGGCGGCGCCGGACAGCTCGAGATTAACCTGCGCCACGGCGACCCGGTCAAACTGGCTGACGAAGTCTTCTACTTCAAACGGCTCATCCGCGAAGCCGCCCTGCGCCACGAATGCTTCGCAACCTTCATGGCCAAACCCATCCAAACCGAACCCGGCTCGGCAATGCACGTGCACCATTCGGTCATCTCAACCGAAACCGGCAAGAACATCTTCGCCAACAATGACGGCACCGAGACCCCAGAATTCATGCACTTCATCGGCGGCCTGCAACGCTACGTCCCCGCCGCAACGCCTCTCTTCGCGCCCTACGTCAATTCCTTCCGCCGCTACGTCAAAGACAACGCCGCCCCAATCAACCTTGAATGGGCGCGCGACAACCGCACAACCGCTATCCGCGTGCCCGTCTCGGATGCGCAAGCCCGTCGTGTCGAAAACCGCCTGCCCGGCATGGACTGCAATCCCTACCTTGGCATCGCCGCATCCCTCGCCTGCGGCTACCTTGGTATGGTGGAAGGCATCACGCCCAAGGAAGAATTCAAGGGCGACGCCTACGACGCCGAAGAAGAAATTCCCCGTGGCATCTATGCGGCCTTCGACGAATTTGCCTCGGCACAGTCGCTGCGCGACACCCTTGGCGAGGAATTCTGCAAGGTCTACGAAATCGTCAAACTCACCGAATACGAAGAGTTCCTTCAGGTCATCAGTCCCTGGGAACGCGAACACCTTCTTCTGAACGTCTGACGCCCATGAACCCGCTCTACCGCAACGATGCGCCCGGCACCTACCCAGAAAGCTGGTATGCCGCAACCGCCGATCTCAGCCAAAAGCGTCCAAGCCTCGACGGTGATATCAAGGCCGATGTCGCAATCGTCGGCGCAGGCTACACCGGTCTCTCAACTGCGCTTCATGCGGCACAAAAGGGCCTCGATGTCGTCGTCATTGACGCCCACCGCGTCGGCTTCGGGGCGTCGGGCCGCAACGGCGGACAAGTCGGCACAGGCTGGAACCAGTGGCAGGACTGGCTACAAAAACGCGTCACATCTGACGAAGCCCGCGCGCTTTGGGACCTGACCGTCGAAGCCAAAGCGCTCACGCGGGACCTCGCCGCCAAACATGCTCCGGATGCCATGTACAAGCCCGGAGTCCTGCATGGCGTCTGGTCCGACAGTGAGGCAAACGACTGGCGCAACTATGCGGACTGGCTACGCACCGAGTATGACTACGACACTGAATACCTTGACCCTGAGGCCTTTCAGGCCGTCTGCCCGTCCAAAGGATATCGCGGCGGTGTGCTCGACTGGGACGCAGGCCACATCCACCCCCTCCGCTATGCCTTGGGTCTTGCAAAAGGCGCTGAAATGGCAGGCGCACGCATCTTTGAGATGACTGAAGCAACCGGTGTCGAAACCGGTCGTCTCAAAACCAATCGTGGCACAATCTCGGCTGACCACATCGTTCTGGCTGGCAACGGCTACATGCCCGACATCATGTCCGACGTGTCCTCCCGCGTGATGCCCATCAACTCGTTCATCGCCGCAACCGAGCCCTTGGGCGACCGCGCGAACGAGGTCCTGACCAAGGATATCGCCGTCGCCGACGATCGTTTCGTTGTGAACTACTTCCGCCTCTCCGAAGACAAAAGGCTGCTTTTCGGAGGCCGCGAAAGCTACACGCTTGGCTTCCCAACCGACATTCTAACCGCTTTGCGCGCGCGCATGGAGAAGCTGTTCCCCACCCTCAAAGACGTCAAAATGGACTACCACTGGGGCGGCACCCTCGGCATTACGATGACCCGCTTGCCTTTCATCTCAACGGTGAAGCCTGGTGTCATAGCAGCCGCCGGATTCTCAGGCCACGGCGTTGCTCTCACCGGTCTGGCAGGCAAAGTCACTGCAGAGGCAATTGCAGGCGAAGCAGGACGCTTCGAGCTATTGTCGAAACTCCCGACCGGCAAATTCCCCGGCGGCAAACACGCGCGACTGCCGCTCCTTACGCTTGGAATGACGTGGTATTCGCTTCGCGACCGGCTCGGGATCTAGCCGAACAAGCGGTAGTAAATCCAATCGGGAAGGAACTGTGTGAACCGAAGGGCCGAGCTGAACAGCGTCGGGTAATTCTTCGCAAATCGATCCGTGCCCATATGCTCGACAAACTCGCGCGCTGCATACTCCGGCTCCATGAGAAACGGCATGTTATAGTCGTTCTTGTCCGTCAATCGCGTCTTTACGAAGCCCGGATTGATCAACTGAACCTGCACGCCCGTCTTGCGTAAATCCGCATACATAGTCTCAGCCAAAGACATCAATCCTGCCTTCGAGGCGCCGTAGCCCACGGCTTTTGGCAACCCGCGGAAACCCGACAAAGACCCGGTAAATACGATGTGCCCGGAATCCCGTTCGACCATCGTTGGCACCACATGCCCCAACACACGGAACGCCCCGGTCAGGTTGATATCAATCATCTTTACCGCGTGCTCAGGCTCCCAGGCCGCTGATCCGAACGACCAGTAAACGCCCGCCAAGAACACCAGACCGTCCACATGGCCTGCAGCCTTCACCGCCTCGGCCACGCTCTCATCGCTGGAGATATCCATCGGAACCACTTGTGACTTGCCCGACAACTCCGCGGCCAAAGCGTTCAACTCGTCTTCATTGCGCGCGCTTAAAATGACCTCGGCACCCATCTGACTGATCTGCCGCGCCACCTCGCGCCCCAGCCCTGCAGATGCACCAACAATCCAATACCGCTTACCGTTCCAGTCCTTCATGCCGCGTCTTTCTGCCTATCAAATTGCGAAGCCTCAATCGGCCGCATCGTGGCCACCAACTCGGCCACTTTGATCCCGAATTTCCGAAACTGGCTTCTGTTAATGATCGTTCCGTTCTCAACCAGATACATCCAATCCACCACATCCAACGAATGCCCGCCCGCGCTTTCCGGCAGCTTTATTGTGTAATTCAGGCATACGCCCGACCCCATCTGCTGACCGCTTCCGACACCGACCAGATCAGCCGCATCCGCGCGAATGCGCCCCGTTTCAGACAGCGAAAGCCGCCATTCGCGATCTTGCTCCACGCCACTGTCATAGCGGAAATGCTCACGCATGCGGCCTTCGTTGCCGTCCCATTCGGCGAAAAACTCGGCCACAAACCGCGAGCTGACACGCCCCGTCGGCCCATAAATTATGCCTTCGCAGGCGATATGCCCGTTGAGGTGCTCCCGAATGTCGAAATCGGGCGTGTTGTCCGTGTAATCCTCTGGCGACTGCGCCGGAAAATCCAGAAACTTTGAGCGCGCCACAAGGGCTGCGATCACAATTGCAAATCCAATCAGAATACCAAGAAAGATATCCATAGGTCAGGTCTCCTGCAAAGCCGGGTCTGCGTAGCTGTCTTCAATGGGCGTCAGCGCCAAAAGCGCCATGGCCACAAGCTTCAAAGCACAGGGCAAAACGGCATACATCAGTGTCAAAGTGAACAGCGCCTCTTCTGAAGCGCCTTGTGTCGTCCCCGGTTCAAACCCGGAAGCCTCAAGCAGTGGCAGAAGAAAGACTGCTGCAAACGCGAGGGTGAATTTCGAAACAAACGACCAAAGACCAAAGCCCTCCGCCGCTTCCGGTGCAATGTCCGACATGCGCCGCGCGAAAATTGCGGGCAACAACGTCATATCCGCCCCAAGTGCCGCCCCCGACGCGATGCAAATCACTGCAAACGCCAGAGTGTCCCCGGTCCCAAGGAACGCTGCACAGCCAAACGAACCGATTGCCAGTGCCATCCCCGCCAGAAGCGCACGCTTGGCACCAATTTGACCCGCGATCCTGCCCCACACCGGGGCCGATGCGGCAGCGGCAAGGAAAAACAGCAACAAGAGCGGTCCTTCCCACCCGACAGCACCTAGCCGGCTCTCAACGAAAAACAAGAACAGCGTCGATGTCACCGCGACCGGCGTGGCATTCAACAAGGCGATCAGCAACAGCCGACGCGCCAGTGGATCGTTAAATATCGGTCGAAACCCCACGCCCTCAACCGTTCCGCCTGCGCGCCATTCGCCCCGCATTGCGAACACTGCCAATGCCACAGCCCCTGCGAACAGCATCGCAAACAAAGCAAACGGGGCTCCAGTTAGCGGGATCAACGCAACCGGCAAAACCGCCGCCAGCGAAATACCGATCAAAGCGCCCGACTCTCGCCATGTCGCCAATCGAACATGCCCGTCCGACCCGGCCATCGTGCCCGCCTTCTGGACGCCTTGCGCGTAAAAGGTGATTGTCAGGAAACTGAACGCCGAAAACAACAGCGCCAGCGTCAGTGCAAACCACGCAACCGGCGCAATCGGAGGCGCAACGCCGAACAATCCCAACATGGCCACCGCCATGATCAATCCCGCGAAAGCAACCGACCCTCTGCGCCATGCGCCAAAGCGTCGGCTCAACCAGCCAAGTGCGGGATCCTGAACCACATCAAGCAATCGAAGCCCAAAAAGCACTGCGCCCAGCGCCGCCAGACTCACGCCATATTCATCCACGAAATACTTCGGCGCATGGATATAGATCGGCAATCCAGCCGCCGCGAGGACACCTGCAAAAATTGCATAAGACGGCAGCTGCTCCGCGCGCGCACTCATCGCGAGACCTCCTCAACCGGAGGCTCAGGGCGCGACCGAAAAACCGCGCCCTTCCACCAAAGCTTCAACGCCTGCCAATGGATCAATCCAAGTACCCGGCGGGATCCAAACGGCCGCCGCACCATGGCCCGCACCAATGCCGTTGTCGTCAATGGCGCGCGAGAACCGGTCAAAGTCGCAAGCAATCCGCCATTGCCAGCCGTGTAATCAATCCAGATACCAATCTTTTCCGGTCGGATATCGAACCGAAACGTGTATCCTCCCTCAACCGGTTGAAACGGGGAAACATGCAGGCACTTGTCTGATTTCAGCGTGTCTTCCCGCGCAATCTCGCGCCAATCGTCGTGATGACACAAATAAGAATGCCGATCTCCATAGGTGTTCGTCACCTCAGGAATAACCGTGCGCAAAACATCGCCCACATCATAAATCAGCCAGAAACTGACTGGGTTGAAAACATGTCCCAACACCCGCGGTTGCGCCAAAAGCTCAATGCGCCCGATGGTGAACGGAGCCTCCGCCTGCGCCAGAATCTCGCGCACCCAAGACGCACCACGCCCCGCTTTCGGCGGCCCGCCATGGTCATCGTCGTGCAACGAAACCATTCCACGTTTATTGCGCGCGAACAAAAAGGGCGTCTTCAATTCCGCTTCCGCGTCCAGCAAAACGTAGTCCACGCTGTAACGGAACGCATTTTCCAATGCGCCCTTGCGACCATGAAAGGTCAGTCCGTCGATATGTTCGACGCGTGATGTCACTCGGCTGCCATTGCCGCTTGACCCGGAGCTGCCATGGCTTCGACGACATCGACCGCACTGGCAAGTCCGTCCTCATGAAATCCGTTCTTCATCCACGCACCACAGAACCAAGTCTTGTTCTGCCCGTTCATGTTTCGAATAGTCGCCTGCGCTTCAAACGCTGCAAGATCGTAAACTGGGTGCCGAAATGTTGCTTCGTCATAGATCAACTCATCGCGGATCGGTGCCGTGCGGTTCAGCGTCACAAACATCGGGTCCTCATGCGGGATCGGCTGCAACGAATTCATCCAGTAACTCAGATCAATCGGATCATCGGGCGATTTTCCGGTATCCACATAGGACCACGATGACCAAACCTTCTTGCGCGCAGGCATCACGCTTGGATCGCAGTGAAGAACGGCACTGTTGGACTGATACCGAATTGCGGAGAGAGCAGATGTCTCGATGTCCGAAGCATCCGAGAGCAAAGCCAGCGTGTCGTCAGAATGCGTGGCAAAGACCACCTCATCAAACGCTTCCCACTCACCACCTTCGGCACGCACCTCGACGCCGTATATCGTCCGTCGGACGCTCTTGACCGAAGCGCCAAGACGCACATCAACACCGCGCTGATCAAGTGCGCGACCAAGCCGCGTGACATACTCGATTGAACCGCCTTTGACTGTATACCACTGCGGGTCACCGTAATACCCGAGCAAGCCGTGGTTCTTGAAGAATTCGATCATCGCCCGCGCCGGAAAATCCAGAATATGCGCTGTCGGCGTAGACCAGATCGCGCCCGAAAACGGCGTGAGGTAATAATCCCGAAACCACGCCCCAAGCCCTAGCCGAGCGATCAGCTCGCCAATCGTCATTTCAGGTGTCGCAATGTCATCCGCTTTGGCATTGAACCGCAGAATGTCCCGGATCATGCGCAGGAATCGCGGTCGCACCGCATTCGAGCGCTGTGCGAAAATCGTATCCACGTCCGCCAGTCCATATTCCAAGGCACCGCCACGTGCGGACACGCCAAAACTCATTGCGCTGGGAACTGTCGGAACATCCAGATCGTCAAACAGCTTGGTCAGATGCGGATAGTTGCGGTGATTGAATACGATAAACCCTGTATCTACAGGCTGGTCGCCGTTTTTGCCCGCAATAACCGTGCGCGCGTGTCCACCAAGACGTGTCGCGTCTTCCATCAACACAACATGGTTGGCTTCCGCCAGATGATACGCCGCTCCCATGCCGGAAATGCCACCACCAATCACTACAATACGTTTCGCAGCAGCGCTGCGTTCTTCAAATGGCATTTCTATCTCCCGGCTTCGATACACACTTCCTACGCAGCACACCGCCGAGCAGATTAAACTTTCGCATTTGTTATCTTTTTTTGATCCATGGGCCTCACCCCCTCGTAAACCTATACAAATGCCCAGAGATAACGCTTACATAGATGATGAAACAGTCGCGCTCCCGCCCTCACGCGGACGTGCCGCGCTCAAATCGTCTTCTCATGGACAGCGACGAATGACCACAACGCTCAAGGCAAACGAAACAGACTGGCCCGAGCTTGTCCGCCGCATCCACATGGATCAGGACAAGAAAGCTTTTGGCAAGATTTTTGCGCACTTCGCCCCACGGGTTAAGTCGTTTTTGATGAAAGGCGGCTCGGGTGAAACCCTGGCCGAAGAATGCACGCAGGAGGTTATGGCCACGCTTTGGCAAAAGGCGCATCTTTTCGATCCAGCACGAGCAAGCGTATCGACGTGGATATTTACGATTGCCCGAAACAAGAAGATTGATGCGTTGCGAAAGCAAAAACGCCCCGAACCCGAGGATCTTCCCTGGGGCCCCGAGGCAGAACCTGATCAGGCGGATGTGATCGTCCTGCAACAGGAAACGGAAAGACTTGCAAAAGCGGTCGCCGAATTGCCCGACAAACAGAGACTTTTGATCGAGCAGGCCTACTTCGGCGATTTAAGCCACAGTGAGATAGCCGACGAAACCGGCCTCCCGCTTGGGACGATTAAATCGAGAATACGACTGGCGCTGGAACGACTGCGCCACACTATGAAATGAGAAACGGTATGGAACAAATTAATCATCACCTGAACGATAGCCTGCTGATGGGCTATGCGTCGGGCAACCTGCCAGAAGGCTTCAGCCTGGTCGTTGCCACACATATCTCGTTGTGTGACGAATGCCGTGCGCGCCTGGAAAGCTTTAATGCAGTCGGCGGCGCACTTATGGATGAAGACGGCGAAGTAGAGATGGCGGAAGATTCCCTCGCATCCACGCTTGAGCTGATTGCCAACGCACCGGAAGCTCCAAAATCAACCGTTCCGACGAAAGGTGCGGTTCTTCCGACACCGCTTCAAAGCTACGTCGGTGGCGATCTCGACAAGGTGCGCTGGCGCAGTCTCGGCGGCGGTGTGAAGCAATCCGTCCTGAAGACGTCCAGCAAGGCTACCGTGCGGCTTCTGCAAATTCCCGCAGGTGCTGCCATGCCCGACCACGGTCACCGCGGCACAGAGCTGACGCTTGTCCTGAAAGGTGCGTTCCGTGATGAAGACGGCCGCTTCGGACGGGGCGATATCGAAATCGCCAACGAAGACCTGCACCACACACCCGTGGCCGAAGCGGGCGAAGACTGCATCTGCCTTGCCGCAACAGACGCGCCCTTGCGCTTCCGCCGTTTGATCCCTCG
The DNA here is from genome assembly GCA_013042105.1 of Boseongicola sp. Taxonomy (GTDB): domain Bacteria; phylum Pseudomonadota; class Alphaproteobacteria; order Rhodobacterales; family Rhodobacteraceae; genus Boseongicola. The sequence goes on along the minus strand of JABDQU010000204.1, from coordinate 23 downwards.
GATGGCGCAGCCCTTCCTAGGCA
>JABDQU010000203.1 GCA_013042105.1 Boseongicola sp. | reverse complement strand
AAGCCCGCTAAGACTTACCAAAGGGAGAAATCATGCCGCAACCAAAGCTCGACACATCGCCCAAGGTCTCGGACGAAATTCGCAAAACGACCTGTTACATGTGCGCCTGTCGATGCGGCATCAATGTACACATGAAGGAAGGCAAGGTTGCCTATATCGAGGGCAACAAGGACCATCCCGTGAATCAGGGTGTGCTCTGCGCCAAAGGCTCCGCCGGGATCATGCAACACCTGTCCCCTGCCCGTCTTCGCGCTCCGATGAAGCGCGTAGGGCCGCGTGGCTCTGGTGAGTTTGAGGAAATCTCGTGGGAAGAAGCCCTCGGAATGGCGACGTCCATTTTGAAACCGATCCGTGAGACCGACCCGACCAAGCTTGCGTTCTTTACCGGACGTGATCAGTCTCAGAGTTTTACATCATTCTGGGCGCAAGGCTTCGGAACTCCGAACTATGCCGCACATGGTGGTTTTTGTTCCGTCAACATGGCCGCGGCGGGCATCTATACAATGGGCGGCGCCTTCTGGGAGTTCGGCCAACCAGACTGGGATCGCACAAAGCTGTTCATGTTGTTCGGTGTCGCGGAAGATCATGACAGCAACCCGATCAAAATGGGTCTCGGCAAGCTGAAGGCCCGCGGCGCGCGTGTGATCGGCGTTAATCCGATCCGCACAGGCTATAACGCCGTGGCTGACGATTGGGTGGGAATCACGCCGGGAACAGATGGACTGTTTATTCTCAGTCTCGTCCATTGCCTGATGAAAGCTGGCAAAATCGATCTCGACTATCTTGCACGCCTCACGGATGCACCTTGTCTGGTAAACGGGGATGAATCCTCGGACGAATTTGGTCTGATCCTGCGCGATGAGGCCGGAAAGGCGCTGGTCATTGACCGCCGCACAGGCAAGCCCGCCGCGTTTGATGAAAAGGGCGTCGAACCTGATTTGTCCGGTTCCTGGCGGCATGCTGGCTTCACGCACCGTCCGGTTCTGCACCATATGGCCGAACGCTATTTGACCGAAGAATATGCGCCTGAAACTGTCGCGGCCAAAGTGGGCATCGATGCGACCCGCATTCGCGCGATTGCAGCAGACATCGCGCGCGTGGCCTTTGATGAAGCCATCGAGCTCGACCGTGAGTGGACAGATTTTCGGGGTGTGACTCACAAAAAGATGGTGGGCCGTCCTGTCGCCTTCCATGCGATGCGCGGGATTTCGGCACACTCAAATGGCTTCCAGACCTGCCGCGCTCTGCATTTGCTGCAGATCATACTGGGTTCGGTCGAAGTGCCCGGCGGCTTCCGCTTCAAGCCTCCCTATCCAAAGCCCGCGACGGCGCACCCCAAACCACATGGTAACGCCCAACCAGGCAAGCCGCTCGATGGCCCGCATCTGGGTTTTGTGCATGGCCCCGACGATCTTCTTATCAACGAAGACAACACCGCCAAGCGGATCGACAAAGCGTTCTCGTGGGACAACCCGATGTCGGCCCATGGGATGATGCACATGGTCATCTCCAACGCGCATGCGGGCGATCCCTACAAGATCGACACGTTGATGATGTACATGGCGAACATGTCGTGGAACTCATCGATGAACACCTCCGGCGTCATGCAGATGCTCACCGATACGGACGAAAACGGCGACTACGTCATTCCTAATATAATCTACTCGGACGCTTATTCCTCCGAGATGGTCGCCTATGCCGACCTGATTTTGCCGGATACGACATACCTTGAACGTCACGACTGCATCTCGCTTCTGGATCGCCCGATTTGTGAGGCCGAGGCCGCAGCCGATGCTATCCGTTGGCCTGTTGTCGAGCCTGACCGCGATGTGCGCGGATTTCAGTCGGTGCTCTGCGAGCTTGGTGGCATGCTTGGCCTTCCCGGCTTTACCAACGAAGACGGCAGCCAGAAATACGCCGACTATGCCGACTACATTCAAAACCACGAGCGCAAGCCGGGCATCGGACCGCTTGCGGGATGGCGAGGTGACGGTGACGACCATGGTCGCGGCGCGCCGAACCCGGATCAGATTGAAAAATACAAAGAAAACGGCAGCTTCTGGATCAGTCACATCCCGGAGGACGCCGAATTCTATAAGCCCTGGAACATGGCCTATCAGGACTGGGCCGTGAAGACCGGCATCTTTGATGCGCCGACGCCATACATCTTCACACTCTGGTGCGAACCGCTTCGCAACTTCCAACTCGCGGCGGAAGGAAAGCATCGTCTTTCACCGCCAGAGCATTTGAAAGACCGTTACGCAGAAACAATGGATCCGCTTCCCGTTTGGTATCCCCCATTCTCGGATGCGGACGATCGGTTTACGGTGCACGCGCTGACGCAACGGCCGATGGCGATGTATCACTCATGGGGCTCGCAGAATGCGTGGCTCCGGCAAATTCACGGCCGTAACCCGCTGTATGTTCCGACCAAACTCTGGGAATCCAATGGTTTTGCCGAAGGCGACTGGGCGCGTGTGACCTCTCCGCACGGCGAGATCACTGTGCCGGTGATGCACATGGCGGCGCTGAACGAGAATACGAT